>JAYZVT010000277.1:0-7593 GCA_036155355.1 Pseudomonadota bacterium | reverse complement strand
CGGTCACGGGACGGCCGCGGCGCTGCGGCTGGTTCGACGCCTGCCTGGTGCGTCAGACCATCAAGGTCGCGGGCATCAACGGCATCGCCCTGACCAAGCTGGACGTGCTCGACGGGCTGAAGGAGCTGAAGGTGTGCACCGGCTACATGCTGGGCAACGAGAAATTCGACCACCTGCCGGCGGCGCAGGGCGCACAGAAGCAGGTGAAGCCGATCTACGAGACGCTGGAGGGCTGGGCGGAGTCGACGGCTGGCGCGCGCTCATGGGCGCAGCTTCCCGCGCAGTGCATCAAATATGTGCGGCGCGTGGAGGAACTGATCGAGGCGCCCGTCGCCATGCTGTCCACCAGCCCGGAGCGGGATGATACGATCCTCGTGCGCGATCCCTTCCAGGATTAGCTCCGGGCGGCAATTCGTACGCTCGCGTTAAACGATGGGTGGCCACATGGTCAGCCGTATCGAGCAGATGGTTTTGAAGTTCCGCAACGTTCTGGCGGAGACGGAACGCCTGGATCCTCACGACCTTCGCACCTATCAGGAAGCCCTGCTCCAGCCGCTACTGCAGCATGCGCGCCAGCACAGCGCCTTCTATCGAGGCCGGCTGGACCCGGTTTTGGGACGCGGAGAGCCGGATTTTGCTCGCTGGAGCGAACTTCCCATACTCACGCGCGCGGAAGCGCAGGCCAAGGGCACGGCCCTGTCGGCAAAGCAGGTGCCACCGCATCTGGGCACGGTGTCCCGCGATGAGACCTCGGGGTCCACTGGACGGCCGCTACGCTTCCTGAAGACGGAATTGACCGACGTGGCGGGGCTGGCCATGACCGACCGCCTCTACCGGTGGTGGGGCATGGACGGCCGCAAGCGATTGGCCAGTTTTGTTTCGCCGCGCCGCGGCGTGAAGCCGGGTACTGTGCAACGCGGCTGGCGTCAGGGTTTTCCCCAAGGTGAGCATCTGGTGCGCGAGACGTCAGGCGACATGGCCGCCCATGTGGACTGGCTCGCCGCCGCGAATGCCAGCTATCTAATCTCCTATTCGTCGCTGCTTCCCTCCATGGCCTCGATCGTGCTCGATAGGAGAGAACGATTGCCGATGGAACGCATCGTCGCGCGTGGCGGTGTGGTGACGGCCGAGATGCGCGCTCTTTGCCTGGATGCCTTCGGTGCCGGGATCGCAGATCAGTATGGTGCGGACGAGATCGGGCAGATCGCCTGCGAATGCCCGCATTGTGGCGCCTATCATGTCAGCGCGGAGGGTGTATTTCTCGAAGTCGTTGACGAGTCCGGCGCGGCGGTCGGTGCGGGGGCAACGGGCCGCGTGCTTCTCACCAACCTCTACAACTATGCCATGCCGCTTATTCGATACGAGATCGGCGACATGGCCGTCGTGGCCGGACCGGACAGGTCATGCCCCATTCGCCTGCCCCGTCTGGAGAAGATTATCGGACGCTACCGCAACGTCTTCCGCCTCAGGGACGGACGCGTGCTTTTCCCCAACATGCCCATGAGCGGTTTCCGGAAATACATCCCCTGCCAGCAATTGCAGGTGGTGCAGACAAGCTTCGAACGTATCGAAGTGCGCTATGTGGAAGATGGCAGCGGGCGGCCCGCGGATTCAATCGGTCTCGAAACCTGGATGCGGAACTATCTCGATCCCTGCTTTCAGGTCGAGGCGGTGGTTGTGGATGAGATTCCGCGCAGTCCGTCGGGAAAGTATGAAGACTTCGTCTCGGTCGTCGATGGCGCGGGACCGACCGGCAGCATCTAGTTTATCTTGAAGCTCACCCGCGCCAGGACCTTATGCACTTCCAGGGAGTCCAGATTGCCACCCTGCGGTGTCGCTCCATGAATGACAGACCCAATGTTGCCGAAGTCTTCATATCGGTATTCAAGGCCGACGAGTACCGATTGGAACAGGGCGTATTCAAAGCCGGTTCCGACAACACCACCTACCAGCGTCTTGTCTTCCCCATTGGCACCGGTGTAGACCACCCCCGTTGGCACGCCGCCGGCGTCGCCCTCGACGAACCGGCTGCTGTCGCTCCAACTCACGTTGATGATAGCGACGCCAGCCGTGCCATAAATGTGCAGATTGTTCAGCGCAAATCCGAGACGCCCGCGCAACGTGGCCTGCCAATCCGCATCCAAATTGGAGACGTAGCTGAAGGTGTGAATACCGTCTCCGTTGTCGATCGTGCCGCCGCCAGAGGCAGTGCTGTTGCCAAACAGCGCCGTGAAGTCGCTCTCCAGGCCAACCACAACATTGGACGGAAGCTGGACCATGTATCCGATGTGTCCGCCGGCCAAACCACCATCGATGCTCAGAATGTCAAACCGGCCGGGTATGGTGACGTCGGTACCGTCGAATGGCGAGAAGACGTTGTAGGGTAGACTCGTGAAGTGAACCGAGTTGGCGTCAAAGCCGCCGCCATGCACACCGGTGTAGATCCCTGTAAACGGCTTGTTGCCATTAACGACCTGCGCTGCGAGTGGTGTTGCGGCTGCGATATCCAATAGCGATAGCGCAGCAAGCCCGGACAGAACCGACCTATTCATGATGCCATTCCTGTGAGGTGTTTTTTTCCCGACCCGCTAGTGAGCGTGACCGAACATTGACGGTAAGATTATCCCATAACTTTCAGGCGGGAGTTGTTGCGCGCCGGACACTGGGCGCGGATTATTTATCAAACGCGAGACTGAGAATTTGGCCGACGAAGGCCATTTTCATTTTTCGTCTCCCGCGGCGACAATGCGACCCTCGTCGCGCGCAGGCGAGCGGCGAAAGACTCAGTGGTGGAACAGCAAGCGAGCTACCACCCCGACTGCCAGTTGAGAGGCGGCTCGCAGTTCAACTGGTAGCTGTCGATGTTGGGAAGCTTGAGATTTACGGTCTGGCCGGGTCCGACACGATAAAGCGAACGGCGGAAGCCGCGCTTGTCGAAGAGTTCAAGCCAGGCGCTCTCACCGGTTCGCACGGCCCAGACGTCCGCATCGAGCGTTTCGCCGTTGGGGAAGCGCAGCTGGTCGAGATCGGCGATGGCCTCAGGGCCGTAGCGGGTCAGCTTCTCGCCGTAGCCGTCATGTTTCTTGGCGAAGACGGCGAAGCATTCATAGGAGTCCGCGGGCTTCCAGGTCTCCGGGGGCAGATGCGCAGGAACGTCGGCGGACAGCGCTGGAGCGGCGGCGAGGACGAGAAAGGCGGCGGCGCCAAGGATCGTCTTGTTCATGGCGTTGTATCTCCTTGATTGCGTGGCCTGTGCTCTCACTGAAAAGTGGCAGGGATGTGAAAAGTTCCCGCGCGTTTTCGCCGCAATGGCTTTGCGGACGCGCTAGAGCAGGAAGAGCAGCACGCCCGCGACAATGACGGCGATGCCGAGCAACTCCGCCGCGTTGAACTTCTCCTTGAAGTACAGGCAGGAAATGGCGAGCGTGAAGATGGTCTCCACTTGGCCGACCGCCTTCACATAGGAGGCGTTCTGGATGGTCATGGCGGTGAACCAGCAGATTGAGCCGAGCGCGCTGGTCAGGCCGATGAAGCTGCACATGCGCCAGTCGGGAAACATGGCGCGCAGGCCCTTTGGCTCGCGCATCACCAGCCAGATGCCAAGCAGCACCACCTGAAGCGTAGTGACCGTCACCACGGTCCAGCCGGCGCGGATCAGAAAGCCATGGTCGCCGAGCGACAGGCTGGCCTGGCGCAGGAACAGGTAGGAGAGGGCGAAGCCTGCGCCGGTGGCCAGCCCGATCTGCGTCGGCTTCGACAACAGCGCGGCGACGAGGCCGCTGCGCCCGGCGGTCAGCGCGTCAACGCCGGTGCGGGCGATCGAGATCAGAATGACGCCGGCGACGGTGAGCAGGATGGCGATCCATCCGAAACCATCAATGCTTTCAGCAAAGAACACCGATCCGATGAGAGCGGTGATCATCACGTCGGTCTTGGTCAGCGTGGTGCCGATGGCAAAATTGCGCAAAGTGAACAGCCGGATCAGCAGATAGGTCGCGGCCATCTGCGAGACCGCGGCGCCAAGCGAATGAAACAAAAAGAGACTGTTGAGCCGTGGCTGTGCGTCTCCAGTCATCACGCTGACCGCCCACAGATACACGATCATGGGCGGCAGACCGAACAGCGAGCGGACGTAGGTCGTGACCATCGTCGAATGACGCTGGTTGAAGTTCTTCTGCGCGGCCGTGCGGATCGCCTGCATCAGGGCAGCCGTGACACTGATGGGTATCCAGAGCAGTTCCATTTATGAGACGGCGCATCCAGAGGGGTGGGCTGCAAGTGCATAGCACGGCTTGTTGCCCGCGCAAGGCCGCTGTTCGGTGCGCCGGACGCCTCAGTGGGCGTGGACGTCCTTGCCGATGTTGACCGGCTTCTGCATCAGGAAGACGAACACGATGACGCCCAGCGTCGCCCAGCTCAGGAACCAGAACAGATCGACGAAGGCCAGCATCTGTGCCTGCCGGGCGATCTCGCGCGCCAGCAGTGGCGCGGCGCCCTGGTCATTCAGCGACAGTCCGGCCCGTTCCAGATAGCGGTAGACGGCCGGGTTGGACGGGGACGCATGGGCCGTCAATTCCTGCCAGTGGACATGGCTCTGGCGCACCAGCAGCCAGCCGACGATGGCGATGCCGGTGGAGGCGCCGATGGAGCGCAGCACCGAGAACAGCCCTGCCGCCTCGTCGCTCTTGCCCTTCGGGATCGTATCGAAGGCAATGGTCGTCAGCGGGACGAAGAAGAGGCCCATGCCGACACCGATGATGATGCCGGGCCAGATGAGCGCCCAGGCATCCACATCGAGGCTGTATTCAGCCATGAAAAAAGTGCCCGCGCCCGCCAGCAGCAACCCCGCGCCCACGAGCCAGCGGGGGTCGAAAATCTTCACCAGCAGCCCGCCGGCTAGGGCCAGCGTGATGGCGCTGGCGATGGCGCGCGGCATGAACAAAAGGCCCGCGGTGTCGGCGGGATATCCCATCAGCTTCTGGGTCAGCAGCGGCAGCAGGGCGATGGTGCCGAACATGCCGATGCCAAAGGCGAAGATGGTCAGGGTGGCAGCGGCGAAGTTGCGGTCGCGGAACAGCGCGAGGTCCACGATGTTGTTCGGCCTGCCCCAGCCGCGCAGGAGAAAGGCCGCGCCGGCGACGATCGCGACGGCGGCGAAGAACTGTATCCAGCGGGAGGAGAACCAGTCCAGCGACTGGCCCTGGTCGAGAACGAATTGCAGCGAGCCGATGGCCGCGGCCATGAGCAGCAGTCCGGTCCAGTCGGTGTAGCCGCGGCGGATCTCGCGGCGCGGCAACTGGCCCAGCGCCAGCAGCAGGGCGACGACGCCGAGCGGCACGTTGACGTAAAAGACCGAACGCCAGCCGAGAACCTCGGTGAGCCAGCCGCCGAAGGGCGGCCCCATGACCGGCGCGACCATGACGCCGAGACCGAACACGGCCATGGCCTGGCCGCGCTGGTTGGACGGGAAGGCGTCAAACAAGATCGCTTGCGCAAGCGGGATCAGCACGGCGCCGCAGCCGCCCTGCATCAGGCGGAAGACGACCATGGCCTCAAGGCTCTGCGCCGTGCCGCAGAGCGCTGAGGAAACAACGAAGCCCGAGATCGCGTACATCAGCAGACGGCGCCGTCCGAGCAGGTTGGACAGGAAGCCGGTCAGCGGCATGACGATGGCCGTGGCGATCAGGTAGGACGTCAGGACCCAGGTGATCTGGTCCGGCGTCGCGCCGAACGCTCCCAGCATGTGCGGCATCGCCACGTTGACGATGGTGATGTCGAGGATGTCGAGGATGGCGGTCATCACCACCGCGACCACGAGGGCCACGGGGATGTGGTGCTCTTCCTCCTTCGCCGCGGGTGCGGCGGCCACGCTCATTTCACGGCGTCCGATGTGTCCACGGTGACATAGGCGCTGGCGCCGACGCGCAGCGGCCGGTCGCGGTCCGCCGGCGGCTTGGGGATGGCCACGCGCACGGTAAAGCGCTGCGTGACCTTGACCCAATTGCCGGTGGCATTTTCAGGCGGCAGCAGCGAGAACACCGCGCCCGAGCCGGCAGAGATGCTGTCTACCACGCCGTCGATGACGAGGCCGGGATACATGTCGATCTTCACTTGCGCCTTCTGGCCGGGGCGGATGCGGGTGAGATCGGTTTCCTTGAAGTTGGCGTCCACCCACCAGCCGCCATTCTCGACGATGGAGAAGAGCGGACGGCCCGGCTGCGCCATGGCGCCGGGTCGCAGCTCCATGCCGGACACCCAGCCGCCCACTGGCGCCGATATGCTGACATTGGCGCGGTCGAGTTCGGCTTTTTGCAGCGCGGCGGCGGCGACGCGGAGCTGGGTGCGCTGGATGCCGCCCTTGCCGATCTCCTCCTGCGCCTTGGCCATGTCGGCTTGGGCGTCCTCGAAGGCCTTCTCGGCCCTGTCGAGCGCGGCGGCTGACTCATCCAGAACGGACTGTTGCGCCGACCCGGCCTGCACCTGGCTCTTGGCGAGATCGAAAGCCTTGCGGGCGCTATCGAGCGCATTGCGCTTGTCGGCCAGCTTGGCAGCGGCGGCTGACACCTTGTCGGCGGTCTTGCCGGCGGCCTCGACCGCCTGGTCGAACTGGGCCGCGGCGCTCTTCAGCGCGATGTCATAGGGCGCGGGGTCGATATCCACCAGCGGGTCGCCGCTGCGCACGCTCTCATTGTTGCGCACATAGGATTTCACCACCGGTCCGCCGACCTGCGGCGCAACGTGGACAATATGGGCGCTTACATAGGCGTCGTTGGTGGTGGGGAAGGTCTGGGAATAGTGCCAGTAGTAGAAGCCGACGGCGGCGAAAGCCGCGGCGGTGAGCAGCAGTAGCGGCAGCCGCAGGCGCACCATGATGGAGCGCCGGGCCGGCGGATTTGGATTGATGATCGTGGCGTCGCGTGTCTTTGCCGTCATCGCGTGGTCGATTTCCCTGGAATTCTGCGAAAACTGTCGCTGGGGGGCTTGCTGGCCCAGCCGGGCGCTCCGTGCGCCCCGTCCCGCGCCGGACCGGCCCCCGTGGGCTCGGGAGGTTGCCTGAAATTGTGGCACTGCCGCGCGAGGCCGCTTCCATATCACGGAAGCGCCCCAAGTCAATCGGACGTTTCGGGGCAGGCGGGTCGCGGGATTCCGGGGCTTGTCCCGCCTCGTCCATATCGTACTCTGCCGCCCCGCCGAGGGAGGAAATCAAGGATGTCAGGACCGAAAGTCGTCCTGTGGCGGCCGATGTACAACCAGATCGGCCACAGAATGCTGGCCGAGGGCGGCGCGCGTGTCACCGTCGTGGACAGCTCCGACCAGGGCAAGGTGATCGCCGAGATCGGCGACGCGGACGCCCTGTGGGTGCGCACGCCCGAGCGGGTGACGCCGGAACTGATCGATGCAGCCGGGTCGCTGGTGTGCATATCCACCTCCGGCTTCGGCACCGACAACATTCCCATCGACGCGGCGACGCAAAACGGAATCCTCTGCTTCAACCATCTGGGCTTCGGACGCACGCCGGTGGCGGAGCACTCGCTCATGTTCATGCTGGCGGTGCTGAAGAATCTCCTGTGGTGCGACCGCTCCACGCGGGAC
>JAYZVT010000276.1:0-2563 GCA_036155355.1 Pseudomonadota bacterium | reverse complement strand
GCTGGTAGTTATGCACCGGTTCCCGCAGGAGAAGATTTACGACCATATGGCGGAAACCGGCACGTTGCCTCTTGAGGCCATGGGGCCGCTCACCGGTGCCATCTGCGAGCTGCATTCCGGTGCTCTGCGCAGGCTCAATCCCGACCGGCCCGTTGCCGCACTCATGCGGGTACTGGAAGAGAACGAGGAGGCGATGGCCGCGCGTCCGGACTTCTACGAGCCGGAGCGGGCGCGCGATCTTGCGGCGATGTCGCGCGAAAAGGCCCGGCGGCTGGTGGCGCTGATGCGCTACCGGGCCCGGGGCGGATGGGTGCGGCACTGTCATGGCGACCTGCACCTGAAGAACATCGTCGAGATCGACGGTGCGCCGGTGCTTTTCGACGCCATCGAGTTCGATGACAACGTGGCGACAGTAGACGTTCTCTACGATCTCGCCTTCCTGCTTATGGATCTGTGGCGGCGGAACATGAAACGGCACGCCAACCGTGTTCTCAATGGCTATGTGGACTGCACGTCTGGCACCGGTACGCTTGCGGGACTTGCAACACTACCGCTGTTTCTGTCGATGCGGGCGATGATCCGTTCCAAGGTGGAAGTGCTGCATTCGCACGGCGCGGACGGAGCAAGGGAACTGGCACTGCACTACTTCGCACTGGCGCAAGAAATGATCCGGCCCGCGCTCCCCATCCTTGTGGCGATTGGGGGGCTGTCGGGCACCGGCAAGACCACGGTGGCGCGGGACGTCGCGGCGGATATAGGTCCGGTTCCCGGTGCAGTGATCCTGCGCAGCGACGTGGAGCGGAAGAAGCTCTTCGGCATACCCGAGACGGAAAGACTTGGCCCGGAGGGCTACACATCCGGGATCACCGAAACGGTTTATACCATCCTGCGCAAGAAGGCGGCGCAGGCGCTGGCTGCCCGTCACTCCGTCATTGTGGACGCGGTTCACGCGCGTCAGGAGGAACGTGCAGAGTTGGAAGAACTAGCCCGCCGGCTGGGCTGCAAATTCAGTGGCATGTGGCTGGATGGCCCGGTCGAGACGCTGGTCGAGCGCGTGACCGCGCGCCGCGGCGATGCTTCCGATGCCGATGCCGACGTGGTCCGGGGTCAGCAGGGCAACGTCACCGGCGAGATCACTTGGAAACGAATCCACGCAGGAGGAGACAGGAGCGCAAGCGCCAAGGCGGCAAGGGCGCTGCTGGTTGCGCGCTAGTGACGGGTTGCCGTGGCCGAAGTTGTTGGAAATGCCCGAGGCAATGGCGGCACAGGTCCGCCATTGGCCATCTCCAGCACCGCATCGGCGAAGGTCTCGGCATCGGGAATGTTGCCGTATGCCATCAGGCGCAGCGCCTTGGCCTTCATCTCTTCCCGCGTAAGGGGCAATTCAGGGTCACCCTTGGCCTGGGAACGCAATGCCTCGATGCGGCGGCCGTCGCCCATGACGACCGTGATCCGCGCGCCCCAGTCGCGTGGATAGGCGCGGTCAATGGCCTCATCGATGACAACCGTGCATTTGTCGCGAATGGGCGCCAGATCGCGGCGCATGTCGGCCTCGAAGGCGTCGAACCATACCTCGTCCAGCGCGAGGGCGGCGGCGACGCAGTGCTGCAGGGAAAACTTGGCGGCGTAGAGTGAGTCCGGGTTGGGCCTGTCGCACAGGGCCTGCGCGGACTTGTAGCACCTGATCTCAATGGTCTCGATGCCCTCTGCGGCGACGCCGTCGTTGGAGAGCTTGCGGCGCAATTCCTGGGCAGCGTCAATCGCCGGGTGCGTGTGACGGCAGGAGGGCCAGGGTTTTATGGAAGTGAAATGTACCTGCCAAGGGGCATCGGCCTCCGCCGTGATGCGGGCGGGATTGCCGTCCGGGCACATGGCGGCGAAGAAGCCGCGGGGACCCTCCAGGATGTCCGGAGCGCCGGTGAAGCCATGCCTGGCCATCGAGGCAGCGACCAGACCCGCTTCCGCACCACGTCCCGCATGGAGGTGCTTGGACATGGCGCCGGTGTCGAGGAACTGCCACAGGCCCGCGGCCTGGGTTCCGGCATTGCCGAGCGCATGTGTCGCCTGCGCATCGTCGAGGCCGAGCAGCGAGGCGGCAGCCATGGCCGAGCCGAAGGGGCCGCAGGTGGCCGTGTTGTGCCAGATCTTGTAGTGCTCCGCGCCCACACTGGCTCCCAGGCGCGTTGTCGCTTCGAAGCCATGCAGAAGGGCGACGAGCGCCTTGCGGCCATCGCCGTTGGCGATGCCGCTCCACAAGACCGGCACGACCACGCAGCCGGGATGCACCACCGAGCCCCTGTGCAGATCGTCCACTTCGAGGATGTGGCACAGGCCCCCCAGCAGAAGTACGCGTCGGCCGGGGTCGGCATTGAGCCCCCCGGACGTAATGATGTCGTTGTCCCGCGCCCAGGCTACCAGCACGCCTCCGGGCACCGAGCTGGCGCCGGCGAGGATGTTCGCCACGGCGTCGAGGGCCATAAGTGCGGCCTGCTCGAGATCGGGGCCGGCCACGGGCTTGCCGCGGATCAGCCTGACCAGTTGCGATGTGAGACTCATTGGAAAT
>JAYZVT010000275.1:0-4803 GCA_036155355.1 Pseudomonadota bacterium | reverse complement strand
GGCGCGCGGCTGCGCTGCGCTTCCGCGACCAGGTTGACGATTTGCGAAAGGACTGTCTCAGATCCGACCCGCCTTGCCAGCATGACGAAGCTGCCGGACTTGTTGAGCGTGCCGCCGGTGACGCTGTCGCCGGGGTTCTTCTCCACCGGGATCGCCTCGCCGGTCAGCATGGACTCATCGACCGAGGATCTGCCTTCCGTGACCTCGCCGTCCACGGGGATGGAGTCGCCCGGCCTTACGCGCAGACGGTCATCCAGCTTGACCTCTTCAAGCGGTATGTCCTCCTCGTCGCCCGCTGCATCGATGCGCCGCGCTGTCTTGGGCGCAAGATTGAGAAGGGCGCGGATCGCCCCGCCGGTCCGCTCGCGCGCCCTCAGTTCGAGCACCTGGCCCAGCAGCACTAGCACCACGATGACCGCGGCCGCCTCGAAATAGACGCCAACACGCCCGCCCTCCTCGCGGAAGGAGTCGGGAAAGATTTCTGGTGTCACCGTCGCGACGACACTGTAAAGCCAGGCGGCGCCCACACCGATCCCTATCAGCGTCCACATGTTGGCATGGCGGTTGATCAGCGACATCCAGCAACGCTCGAAGAAAGGCCATGCGGCCCACAGCACCACCGGCGTAGCCAGCGCCAGTTCCATCCAGGCCGCGCCCTGGTAGCCGAACCACTCGCGCACCGGCAGCCCGGCCATGGGGCCCATGGCCAGCAACAGGACGCCTGCGGTGAGAGGTGTGGAAATCCACAGACGCCGCGTGAAATCGACCAGTTCAGGATTAGGTCCCTCGTCGCCGGCCGGAATGCCCATCGGCTCCAGCGCCATTCCGCATTTCGGACAGGTGCCCGGGCCGATCTGCACGATCTCCGGATGCATCGGACATGTGTATTGAGTGCCCGGAGGGACATCCTCAGGCTGCTTGCGCCCCGACAGATACTTGCCCGGATCGGCCTTGAATTTGGTCCGGCAGCCCTCGCAGCAAAAGTAGTAGGTGTGGCCCTTGTACTCGGCCATTGGCTTGCCCCCATGGGGGTCAACGCTCATGCCGCAGACCGGATCGGTCGCTGGCGGATGCGCTGGCGTGTGCTCCTGCGCGTGGTGCCCGGCGTGAGACTGATGATTACCGCAGCAGGACGTCGCGCTTTGATGTTTGTCGGCCATGGGTGTGCTTTCCAGATACCTATACCCCCTAAGGGTATTTGACAATTAACGCCTTGGGCGCTAGTCTTGTCAAGTCGATATCCTCCGGAGCGTTCCCGATGAAGCCGCGCCATGCCGACTGTCTCTCCCGTCTGTCGCGGATCGAGGGCCAGGTGCGCGGCGTCGCGCGCATGGTGGAGGAAGAGCGGTACTGCATCGACATTCTGACGCAACTTCGCGCCATCCGTGCCGCGATCACCAGGGTCGAAGGCGAGATCCTCAAGGACCATGCCGATCATTGCGTTGCCAACGCCATGTCCGGTGGCGATCTGAAGGAAAAGCGCAAGAAGGTGGCAGAGCTGATCGACCTGGTCGCACGCTACAAGTAGCCGCTGCCCGAATAGACTTCTCCGCAATATTTGCGGGTTCGCCGCAACGGGTGTAGGCATCGCTGACGATTTTCGCGAGTCCCGCCCTGTCAGCAACGTCGATGGTCCAGCCCTCAGACTCCAAGCCGCCGCCGTCCGGTGCCGGGCCGGATGCCCGCTATCGCATGTTCATTGGTGGTCTGTTGTCCATGCTCATTGCGGTCGAGCTTTGCCAGCTCTACGCGCCGCAGCCCGCATTGCGCTTGCTGGTCCATGCAGCTGTGGCGCTGTTCGCCCTTGCCGGCTTTCGCTTGTTCAGGTTGCGGGAATTCTATCTCATGGGGGTCGCCGCCGCCCTCACTGCCGCGGTGTTCCTGACTGAAGCCGATGGCGGAGTGACGGTACGCAAGGCCTTCGACCAGGCCGCCTTTCTCATCACTTTCATTCTCGTGCTGAAGCTTCTGGAAAAGGGCGCGACCACGTCACGCGCTATACTTGCCTGCGGCCACTACATGACACAGCAGCCTGCCGGGCGCCGCTACGCCGCGCTCACGGTCGGCGCCCATGCGCTCGGCGTCATCGTCAACCTGGGCACGGTGAGCCTGCTTGCGCCACTCGTCTTGCGCGGCGTGTGGCATGGGGGTGTGCGCAATCCTGAAGACGAGATCGGCATGGCGCGGGAGCGCCGCCAGCTCTGCGCTCTCCTGCGCGGCTTTTCATGGATGGTCATCTGGGCGCCGACTGCTGTCGCCCCCGCGGTCCTGCTTACGCTCATTCCCGGCATCGATGCGCCTCGCGTGTTCCTACTCGGGCTGATGATCGCAGCGATCATGCTCGTTGTCGGCTGGATCGAGGACCGGATCCGCTGGCTGCCCTTCCGCCGTCGCCTGATTGCTGAAGGCCGTCTCCCTGCGCATGTGCCGACACCCTTTCCCGCGCGGGATTTCCTTGGTCTGCTGGCCGTGTGTGCTGCCTTTGCCGGGCTCACGGTGGCCTGTGCGCGAACGGGCGGCGTCGGAATTGTTCCCGGGCTGATGCTCGCCGCTCCCCCCGTTGCTTTCGGATGGGTGCTGTCGCAAAACCTCGCTTTGGGCGTGGCTGGAGCCTTTTCCGCCGCCCGCCACCGCATTGGCGAGATGGCCGGTGAGGCGCTGCCCCAGTCCGCACCTATCGCCATGACGCTCGGCATGAGCGCCTATATCGGCGTGGTGGCGGCGGCCCTGGTGCCCGCAGCGGCGCTTGCGGATGCCCTGGGCATCGACCGCATCCCGGCCTGGATGTTTCTCGCCAGTCTGCCCGTGGCGCTGACGATCGTCGGGCATCTGGCCGTCAGTCCGATCATGATGGCGGTGTTCTTCGGCTCCATCCTCGGCGCCGTGCCGCACCTGCCGGCCGATCCTTCGCTGGTCGCGCTGGCTATTTCCTGCGGCTGGGCGCTGTCCATGACCGCGACGCCATTTGCCTCTGTGGTGCTTCTGACGTCGCAGGCCACAGGCATTCCTATCACGACGCTGACCTGGAAATGGAACTGGACATTCGCGCTTGTCGCCGGGGCCGTGTTGGCTGCGATCTTCTATTTGCTCACCGGCGGCAGTTGACCTCGGCCTTGCCGGGCCAAGGCAATTCGAGAGCCGCCGCACTTGCGCCCCATGACTGCCTCGGCCGGGTGTGGTGAACGGAGCCGCGGCCGCCGCTATTCGCGCGGACAGCCGGCCTCTCTTGTTCGGGAGCACCATGACTTGACCTGAAGGTCGGAACCGCCGAACTGTGCCGGCGGGGACGGGTATGGCGAGGATCGGAGTGACAATGAAGCCGCTCAGCAGCAGCCGGGATGAAGAGTGGTCGCAGGCACGTGTCCTGCTCACCGACATCGATGACACCCTGACCGTGAAAGGCCGTGTCCCCGCCCGCGTGTTTGCTGCCATGGAGTCCCTGCGCGCGGCCGGCGTCCTGGTCATCCCCGTGACCGGCCGTCCGGCCGGCTGGTGCGACCTGATCGCCCGCCAGTGGCCCGTGGACGCGGTGGTTGGCGAGAACGGCGCCTTGTGGTTCCGGATGGACCCGGCGAAGGGCCATATCCGCCGTCACTACGCCGATAGCGCCGATACGCGCGCGCGGAACCGGACGAGGTTGCAAGCCATCGCCGCAGAAATTGGTGCCACGGTTCCAGGGGCTTTCCCCGCCGCGGACCAGGCCTACAGGGAGACCGATCTCGCAATAGACATCTGCGAGGACGTGAAGCCGCTTGCTCCTTCCGACGTCGAACGGGTGCTGAGTATCTTTTCTCGCCATGGCGCGACGGCCAAGGTCAGCTCCATCCACGTCAACGGCTGGTTCGGCACATACGATAAGCTGACCATGACCCGCGAGTTGCTTCGCGACGAGTTTGGGCTTGATACCGAGGCCTGCGATGCCGCAGCGGTCTTCATCGGCGACTCGCCCAACGACGCACCCATGTTTCGCGCCTTCTCCCGCTCGGTCGGCGTCGCCAACCTGCAAGATTTCCGGAACAGCTCGCCGCATCTCCCGCGCTGGATCACCCATGCCCCTCGCGCGGACGGATTCGTCGAGCTTGCCGGACGGTTGCTGAGCGCTCGCACGCTGGTCAGATAATGGCGTGGCGGACCTTCGCCGATACCCATTCGCTCACCGCCACTGTCGCCAGGATGACGATGAAGATGGTCGTAACCTGGTTCCACGCAAGCACATTGAGCGACGCCTGCAGCTTCAACCCAAGGCCGCCCGCACCGACAAGACCGAGCACGGTGGATTCCCGGATGTTGATGTCCCAGCGGAACACGCAGATGCCAGCGAAGGCAGGCATCACCTGCGGGACGATGGCATAATCGATCACCTGCATCCGCGAGGCACCCGTAGCGGTCACGGCCTCTACTTGCGATGCGTCGATTTCCTCGATCGCCTCATAAAGCAGTTTGGCGATGAATCCGATCGACCGCAGCGCGATGGCGACGATGCCAGCGAACACGCCAGGCCCAATGATGGCAACCAGCAACAGGCCCCAGATCAGCGAATTGATGGAACGCGAAGCCACAATCAGCAGCAAGGCGGCGGGCCGCATGAATGCGACGCTTGGTGTAGTGTTTCGCGCGGCGAGGAAAGCGACCGGGACCGCAAAGATGATGGCCAGCAGTGTCCCCAGCGTCGCGATGTTGAGCGTGTCCCAAAGCGGCCACCACAGTTCCGACATGTAGGAAAGCTTTGGCGGCAACATCCGTCCGCCAATATCCGCCGCCTGGCTGGGCGCGTCGTGAACGAAGGCCCAGATCGTATCTTTC
>JAYZVT010000274.1:0-2671 GCA_036155355.1 Pseudomonadota bacterium | reverse complement strand
ACAAGGTCGACGCGCCATCGGGCACAGCGCTGATGCTGGGCAAGGCCGCGGCGCGAGGCCGCAAGATTGATCTCGACGGCCACGCCGTTCGTCAGCGTGATGGCCACACCGGCGCGCGCCGCCGTGGCGATATCGGTTTCGCGACGCTTCGCGGCGGCAGCGTCGTCGGCGACCACACCGTCATCTTCGCCGCCGAGGGCGAGCGCATCGAGCTGACCCACAAGGCGGCCGACCGGGGCATCTTCGCCCGCGGTGCCGTGCGTGCCGCACTCTGGGCGCGCGGCAAGAAGCCCGGCCTGCATTCCATGTCCGACGTGCTCGGACTCTAGGTCGGGACAGGAATCACGGTAATGGACAGGATTCTGGTGCTGGTGCGACACGGCGAAAGCGAGTGGAACAGGAAGAATCTGTTCACCGGCTGGCGCGATGTGGACCTGACCGTGAAGGGCGAGGAGGAAGCGCGCCAGGGCGGCCGAATGCTCAAGGCCGAAGGGCTGAAATTCGATATCGCATTCACTTCCGCGTTGAAACGAGCCCAGCGCACCCTGTCGATCATCCTTGACGAACTCGGCCAGCCGGAACTGAAGACCTTCAAGGATCAGGCACTCAACGAGCGCGACTACGGTGACCTTTCAGGGCTGAACAAGGCGGAGACGGCGGCGAAATATGGCGACGAGCAGGTGCATATCTGGCGCCGCTCCTTCGACGTGCCGCCGCCCGGCGGCGAGAGCCTCAAGGATACGGCCGAGCGTGTGCTGCCCTATTTCGAAGCGAAGATCCTGCCGGAGGTCCTTGCGGGCAGGAAAGTGATTGTCGCCGCCCACGGGAATTCGCTGCGCGCGCTCATCATGAAGCTGGACAACATGTCGCCGGACGAGATCACCAGGCTGAACCTCGCCACCGGCGTGCCCATGATCTACCGGCTCAACAAGGACGGCACGGTGGCGGAAAAGCGCGACCTTGCCGCCTAGGCCGGTGCGGCGGCCCGCGCACTTTCCCATCCGATGATCGCCTGCTTGCGCGTTACCCCCCAGTGATAGCCGCCAAGTCCGCCGCCTTTCCTCAGCACCCGGTGGCACGGCACCACGAATGAGATCGGATTGCGGCCAACGGCTGTGCCGACCGCGCGCGCCGCCGCGGGCGAGCAGACCTTGGCGGCCAGGTCGCCATAGGTGACGGCACGGCCCATCGGCACCTTGAGCAGTTCCTTCCAGACGCGTATCTCGAAGTCGGTTCCGATCAGCACCACCTTCAGCGGATCGTCCGTGCGCCAGCGCGCCGGATCGAACACCCGCGATGCTGCCCGCGCGGTGACGTCCGGCGCTTCTCGCAGGCGCGCGCCCGGCCCGCGTCCGGCAATGTCGTCGAAGGCGGCCTCGCGCCCGCCCTCGTCCGCGAATGCAAGACCCGCGACGCCGCGCGGCGTGCACATGACCAGCGCGTCGCCGAATGGAGAGTCGTGGAACCCCCAGACAATGTCGAGGCCCTCGCCGCGGCGCTTGAACTCGCCCGGCGTCATTGCCTCGTGATCGACGAAGAGATCGTGCAGCCGTCCGGGTCCTGAGAGTCCGACCTCGAAGGACGTGTCGAGAATGCTCGCAGAACCCCGCAGCATGTCGCGCGCATGATCGACCGTGATGGCCTGGAGGAATTCCTTCGGGCTGATGCCGGCCCAGCGCGTGAACAGCCGCTGGAAATGGGCCGGGCTGAGACCCACATGGGCTGCGATCTCTTCGAGTGTGGGCTGCGACCGCCAATGCCCGGAGACGAAAGCTATGGCCTCGCGCACCCGGTCATAGTCCCGCTGCCGCGTGTCCGTGCTGTCCAGTTCTCTTGCCGCTGTCATGGTGCGACACTAGTCCCGCGCCGCGAAGCCGGCGACCCGATTCTTGCGGCAATCTAGGTCCTTCGCGCAGACCTGTTTTCGCCCAGGGCACGCGTCAGCGCCCCTGCGAAATCGAGCTTTTCCGGATCGCTGAGAAAACGCCCGAAAAGCAGCTTGCGTCCGTGCGAACTGAGCGCCAGCTCGCAGGCGCGCCCGGGCTCCCTGAGGATTTCCAGCCGGACCCAGTAGGGATTGAACTTCCAGGCCTGCCGGCGCCCCGACGGTTGAACCCGTGTCACCGTCAACGACTGCGCGGTCAGATCCACGGTTTCATAGAGCCGCGCCGCCCGGTAATTCACCCGGAAGGCCCACCAGATCAGCAGCACGTCGAGGCCGAAGAAGCCGAGCACCGGCCAGGCACCGAGCAACAGGAACGCCGTGCCCGCCGCGAAACTGACCAGACCAATGGCGGCCATCAGGATGACGAAGCCGCGCGGGCTGAGCGAGCGGTGCGGCACAAGCAGCGCGGAAAACTGTGGCTCGGCCCCTGCGGGGCCTTGAGCGTCATGCAGTTCTTGGGTCATAGCTGTGCCGTCGGCGTCAAAGCAGTCGAGGGCACTAGACCAGAAATGCGCAAGCGTTCCAAGCCCGCGAAGACGAGGAGCAAGTTGCACCGCAGCGGACCGCTGTCATCCGGTGCGGTTGTCGAAATCTTCCGCCGGCTGCATACGGCCAACCCCGAGCCGAAAAGCGAACTCGAATATGTAAATCCGTTTACGCTCCTGGTCGCCGTCGTGCTGTCGGCACAGGCGACCGACGCGGGCGTCAACAAGGCAACGCGCGAAC
>JAYZVT010000273.1:0-8975 GCA_036155355.1 Pseudomonadota bacterium | reverse complement strand
GTCACCGGCGACGCCGAGATCGACCGCGCCTCGCTGAACGGCCTCACCGGCCTTAGCAAGGTCCTCGCCGCCCGCACCGCCATCGAGCCCGCCGAACCCGTAGGTGTGGACATCGAGCGCGACGAGCTTGCCTTCTATCCGCTGCTCTACTGGCCCGTCCGTACGGACGCCACCCGGCTTCCCGACGCCACCCTCGCGCGCATCGACGCCTACATGAAACAGGGCGGCATGATCGTCTTCGACACCCGCGACTATCAGGTCTCCCTGCCCTCGGGCACCGGCAGCACACAGGGTCCGGGCGGCACGGCGCTCGCCCGCCTGCTCGGCAACCTGGACATCCCCGCGCTGGAGCCGGTGCCGGAAAAGCACGTGCTGACAAAGTCCTTCTACCTGCTCACGTCGTTCCCGGGGCGCTGGGACGGAGGCCAGATGTGGGTGGAGGCGGTCCCCTCTGACGAGGACCGCGGCCAGCGCAACAACCGCTCCGACGGGGTCAGCTCCATCCTCGTCACCTCCAACGATCTCGCCGGCGCATGGGCGCTCGACGAGCGCAACCGTCCGATGTTCCCCGTCGTGCCGGGCGGCGAGGTGCAGCGGGAGATGGCCTTCCGCGTTGGCGTCAACGTGGTCATGTATGCCCTGACCGGCAACTACAAGGCCGACCAGGTGCATGTTCCCGCCCTGCTTGAGCGTCTGGGGCAATAGCCATGGCGTGGAGCATCGAGTTCTCCCCCTTCCTGCCCTGGCCCGCGCTAGTGGCCATCGGCCTGGCTGGCCTTCTGCTTCTCGGTCTGCTGCTCTACGGCCGCAGGCCCGGTTCGCTGCTGCGCGCGGGCAGCCTGTCGCTGATCTTGCTGGCGCTCGCCAATCCGAGCCTGCGCCAGGAAGAGCGCGAGTCGCTTGCCGACATCGTCGCCGTCGCCATAGACCGCAGCACCAGCCAGAAGATCACCGGACGTCTGGATCTCGTGGATCGGCTGGAGAACTCCCTTCGCGAGCGCCTTGGCAAGCTGAACGGCGTTGAGACGCGTTGGGCGACAACGCCGGGCGCGGGACGCGCCAGCGAGCGCGACGGCACGACGCTGTTCGAGGATCTCGGGCGCGTGCTCTCCGAGATTCCGCCCGAGCGCCTTGCCGGTGTCCTGCTGGTCACTGACGGACGCATCCACGACGTCCCCGCCAAGGCCGCCGAACTCGGCGTGCAGGTGCCCGTCCACGCCATCATTACCGGCAACGAGAACGAATTCGATCGCCGCATCGAGGTGCTCAAGGCGCCCCGCTTCGGCCTCGTCGGCAGCACCCAGACCGCGCAGGTCAAGGTCATCGAGACGCCGGCCAGCAAATCCGATTCCGTGACTCTGACAATCCGCCGCGAGGGCGAGCCCGACGAAAGGCTTGTCGTGCAGCCCGGCCAGCCGGTGGACCTGCCCGTGCGCTTCCCCCACGCCGGCCTCAACATCGTCGAGCTGGACGTGGAAGCGGAGCCGGGTGAGCTGACCACGACCAACAACAAGGCCGTGCTCGCCGCCGAGGGCGTTCGCGAGAATCTCCGCGTGCTGCTGGTGTCCGGAGAGCCCCATGCGGGCGAGCGCACATGGCGCAATCTGCTCAAGTCGGACGCGGCCGTCGATCTGGTCCACTTCACCATTCTGCGTCCGCCTGAAAAGCAGGATGGCACACCCATCAACCAGCTTTCGCTGATCGCCTTCCCGACCCGCGAACTGTTCTCGGAGAAGCTGGACGAATTCGACCTCATCATCTTCGATCGCTATCATCGCCGTGGCGTGCTGCCGTTGCTCTACCTGGACAATGTCGCCCGATACGTGGAGAAGGGCGGCGCGGTGCTGATCGCGGCCGGTGAGGACTATGCCTCTCCCACCAGCCTTTATCGCACGCCGCTCTCCTCGATCCTTCCCGCCGCACCGACCGGCCGCGTCATGGAGCAGCCCTTCCGCCCGGCCATCAGCAAGACCGGCGCGCGCCACCCGGTCACTCGCGGATTGACCGAAGATGACGCAGCAGCGCCCAAATGGGGCCGCTGGTTCCGTTTGGTGGAGTCATCCGACGTGGAGGGCTCGGTGCTGATGAACGGACCCGAGGAGAAGCCGCTCCTTGTCCTCAACCGGCTCGAAAAAGGCCGTGTCGCGCTGCTGCTCTCCGATCATGCCTGGTTGTGGGCACGCGGCTATGACGGCGGTGGCCCCTACACCGCCCTGCTGCGCCGTCTCGCTCACTGGCTGATGAAAGAGCCCGACCTGGAGGAGGACGTGCTGCGTCTCACGGGCGAGGACGACGGTCTCGTCATCGAGCGCCATTCCATGAGCGAGAATATCGGTCCCGTCGAACTGACCACACCGTCCGGCGGAACTTCGGACGTGGCACTGGAGCCGGCCGCGCCCGGCGTGTGGCGCAAGCGCCTCGACACGGCGGAGCAGGGCATCTACCGGGCGAAGTCCGGCGAGCTGGCCGCCGTTGCCCATGTGGGAACGCTCAACTCACGCGAACTGGCGACCCTGACGGCGACCGACGAGGTGCTGAGGCCGATACTCGACGAAACCGGCGGCGGCAGCTTCTGGAGCGCGGGCACGGGCGCGGAAGCCGCGATGCCCCGCATCGCCATGTTGCGCGCCGGGAACGTCATGCACGGGTCCGACTGGATCGGGTTGCGCAAGCGCGACGCCTATGTGACGCGCGGCGTACGACTGATCCCGCTCTTTTCCGGCTTCCTGGCGCTGGCGGTGCTGCTCGGCGCCATTTCCTTCACCTGGTACCGCGAAGGCCGCTGAGCCTCGCCGCGGATCGGCCCGCGATAGTCGGCCAGCGCGCCCGCCTCAAGCTCGGCGAAGAGGATGCGCGCCGGGTCCACCGGACCGGGAAACAGGATTTGCCCCACAGGCACGGGATTGAAGCCGAAGCGGCCGTAATAGGGCATGTCGCCGACCAGCAGCACCAGCCGGTAGCCGAGCTTGCGCGCGCGTTCCATCCCTTCCGCCACCAGCCTGCGGCCGCAGCCCCGTCCGACATACTCCTCCTCAACGACCAGCGGGCCGAGCAGCAGCGCGCGGCCCGCGCCGCCCACTTCCACCGCAGTAAAGCGGATCGAGCCGACGAGGCGGCCTTCGCGCCATCCGGTCAGGCACAGCTCGGGCACGGGCGTCGTGCCTTCGCGCACGCGGTAGGCCGAGCGGGCGAACCGGCCCGGACCGAAGGCGCGCGCATTGAGGGCGGCGACAGCTTCCGCGAGTTCGGGAATTTCAGACCGGATAGTGAATTCGAGATCGGACATCGACATGGACCCTGTGCGGCATCGGAGGCATCAGATGGGGCGGGAAGCAGCGTTCCGCAATCCCCGTGAGTCCGGCGGCGCGGTCCAGTCGAAAGGACGGGATCAGCCGCGCGCCGGCGCCGGAATGGCGTCCGGCCGCAGGCGTCGTCGTGTAAACAGCGGTCTTGTCCGTGCTTGCATCATGGCGGGCGCTGCATTATCACGCGCGGACCGGAGGGGTCCAGAGAAATACTGGACCCGTTTTTTCTTTTGCAGCGGGAACCCGGTCCACTTACCCTCCGGTCGGGCGGGCAGAGGCGAGTCGGTTAATGGGCCGGCCCGGATGCGAAGCGGGGTTTGCTGATGGCGGGCACTACCAGGGTTCTGGTCGTCTACCATAGTTCCTACGGTCATGTTGAGACGTTGGCCTACGCCGTGGCCCACGGCGCGCGCGCCGTCGAGGGTGTCGAGGTCAGCGTCCGGCGCGTGCCCGAGCTGATGGACGATGAAACCATGGCGTCGGCCGGAATGAAGACGGACCAGCCGGCCCGCCTGATCAAGCCCGCCGAGCTGGCAAACTATGACGCCATCATCTTCGGCACGCCGACCCGTTTCGGCAACATGTCCTCGCAGATGCGCAATTTCCTCGACCAGACCGGCGCGCTGTGGGCGCAGGGCGCGCTTATCGGCAAGGTCGGCAGCGTCTTTACCTCCACCGGCACCGGCGGCGGCAACGAGACGACAATCGTCTCCTTCCACTACACCCTGTTGCATCACGGCATGGTCATCGTCGGCCTGCCCTATTCCGCCCCCGATCTTGCCGACATTTCCGAGGTACGCGGCGGCTCGCCCTATGGCGCGGGCACGATTGCCGCGCCGGACGGATCGCGCCAGCCCTCGCAGAAGGAAATCAACCTGGCCTCCTTCCAGGGCCATCACGTCGCCAGCATCGCCAGGCGCCTGTTCGCGCAGGACGGCGAATAGCCGGGCGCGGGCGATCCCGCTCACCACAGGCCGTCGGTCTCGGTTCCTTCGAGGATTTCCGCCAGCCGGCGCCGCACGCTCGCATCGGTATGCTCGGGCAGCGCATCGGCGGCGAAAAATCCCTGCTCGGCGATCTCCGGTGTCGGCGAAGGCGTGAATTCCCGCGTCCACTCGCGCACCACAAACAGCGCGATATGGTCACCGGGAAAGTGGCGATGGTTGGAATAGACGCCCTGCAGCGCCGGAGCGTCCGCGACCCTGACGCCCGTTTCCTCCAGCAGTTCGCGCTCCAGCGCCCGCGCAACAGTTTCCCCGCGTTCCACGCCGCCACCGGGAAAGCACCAGCCAGGCCTGTAGCCGTGCCGCACCAGCAGCACGTGGCCCGCTCCGTCGATGACCACGGCCTGAGCCCCTAGCGTCACACCCCGCGTCAGCCGCCACCATGGCCGCAATGCCATGCCGATGAAACGATGCGGCCTCAAGCGCGTTACCATTGCGTCCTGCCTTCACACTTGCGCCGGCGGCCGGAACCGCCGAAAAGGCGTTTCTGCCGCATCCGGCCGGCGCAAGGCAACCGGGCTTTTCCAATGTTCACCCTGGCGCACCTGTCCGACATCCATTTGGGGCCGCTGCCGCGCCCGCCCTTCCGTCTGCTGCGCGGCAAGCGCATCATCGGCTATGCCAACTGGCTTCGCGGACGCCGCCGCATACATCACCGGCCGGTGCTCGACGCCATCACCGCCGATCTGCGCGCCCAGGCCCCCGATCACATCGCCGTCACCGGCGATCTCGTCAATATCGGCCTCCCGGCCGAATATATCGCGGCGGGAGACTGGCTGCGCGAACTTGGATCTGCATTCGATGTGTCGGTGATACCCGGCAATCACGACGCCTATGTGCCCATGGCCGACGAGCATGGCATCGGCCTCTGGTCTGAATTCATGACCACCGACATTGACCTGTCCTTCACGCCCGCCCCGAACAGGGGCCGCTTCCCCTATGTGCGCGTGCGCGGCCCCATCGCGCTGGTTGGCCTATCGACCGCGCTTGCGACCCCCGCATTCAACGCCTGGGGCCGGCTCGGCGAAGAGCAGCTCAAGCCGCTGCCTGGCATTCTTGATCGTCTGGCGGCGGAGAAGCGCTTCCGTGTCGTGCTGATCCACCACCCGCCGCTGCCCGGCATGACCTCATCACGCCGTGCGCTCTCCGACGCCGCGAAGTTCGAGGAGATCATAGCCGGCGCGGGCGCCGAGCTTGTGCTGTTCGGCCACAACCATCGCTCGGTGCTTGCTTCGGCAAAAGGACCTTCAGGCGCCGTGCCGCTGGTCGGCGTACCATCAGCGTCGGCAACGGGACCTGCCAATCAGGAAGGCCGCTACAATATCTACAGGATCGAGGGAAATGCAGACGGATGGCGCTGCGAGATGACGACCCGCGCCTGGCGCCGTGGAGACGGACAGGTTGTCGAGATCGACCGCAGGGAACTGCAGTATTAGCGCGTCAGCATCCAGCCCAGCGCCAGCAGGCCGGCGACGCCGGTCAGCAGGCCGATGACAAACGCCCAGAACACCGGCGCAGCGCCAGACTTGCGACGCGCACGTGGCGAAGCGTCGGGCAACTCGGCCAGGCCGTTCAATTGCCGCTCGCGCAGCACGATCTGCTGCGCGACATGGTCCGTGATCCGCCGCCGCAGCAGGCCCGCGTCGCCTGTCTCGAGCAGGATGCGACGGCCCTTGTGATGGTTGCGCACAAGCCGGTAGTTCTCCCCGGCCGGGTCCATGGCTACATAGGTGAACATGTCGATCCACAGCC
This sequence comes from Pseudomonadota bacterium, assembly GCA_036155355.1. Taxonomy (GTDB): domain Bacteria; phylum Pseudomonadota; class Alphaproteobacteria; order Rhizobiales; family Methyloligellaceae; genus JAYZVT01. The sequence goes on along the minus strand of JAYZVT010000273.1, from coordinate 2,914 downwards.
GCGCCGGCGTCGTCGGCACCAGCGCCAGCTCGAAACGGTCGTCGCCCTCCGGCAATTCCTCGAACAGGCTCTGGAGATCGCCGCGCAGGATTTCCAGCCGCGCCAGTTCGGCGCTGCGTGTGTCGAGCGCGCCGTCGATCTGCTCGGCTTCGGCTACGCGCGCCTGCCGGATCGCATCGCGCAAGGTCTGGCTTTCCACCACCTCGCGCAGCTTGTCGTCGGACTTCTCCATCCCTGCCTGCACCCGACTGAATGGCCATTTATGACAACATCATAGCATCGCAATCCTGCAGATGCCATTTCCTCCATTCCCCGCTGGTGTCCATTGGTCTATGACAAACGCCCGCCAGCATCGCGCCTGGCCCGAAACCCGGAGACGCCCTTTATGCCCGCCATGTCCGCCCAAGGTGCAAGGCCGCTTTGGATCATCGTCGCATGCGCCGGGTTGGCCATCGGCCTCGGCATGGGCATTCGCCAGACCTTCGGTCTGTTCCTCGAGCCGATCAGCGCGGATCTGGGCCTGGGGCGAGAGGTTTTTGCCCTCTCCATGGGCTTGCAGAACCTGATCTGAGGCATCAGCGCCCCCTTTTTCGGCGCCTTCGCTGACCGCTTCGGCGCCGGCCGCGTGGTGCTGGCCGGGGGCCTGTGTTACGCGCTGGGGCTCGTCATGCTGTCGGCGTCAGCCACCGGCAACCAGGTCGTGGCCAGCGGCCTGCTGCTTGGCCTTGGCGTCAGCGGCACCGGCTTTACCGCGGTACTCGGCGCGGTCGGCCGCGCCGCCACGCCTGAACGACGCTCCTCGGCCCTCGGCCTGGCGAGCGCCGGCGGTTCCTTCGGCCAATTCGCCGCCCTGCCATATGCCCATGCCTTCCTGGAGACCAGCGGCTGGTCCATGACCCTGCTGTTTCTGGCGGCGCTGACCGTGCTTGCCGTGCCTGCCGCCTGGGGCCTTGTCGGCAAGCCCGCGGCTGGACCTGACGCCTCCACCCAGAGCCTCTCCGCCGCCTTTGGCGAGGCGCTGAAGCACAAGGGCTTCCTGCTGCTCACCGCCGGTTTTTTCGTCTGCGGCTTTCACGTCACTTTCGTTGCCACACATCTTCCGGCCTTTCTGAACGACCGCTCCTTTGAACCATGGCTTGGCGCGGCGGCGCTCGCCACCATCGGCCTTGCCAACGTCGTCGGCACCTATGCCTGCGGCCGCATCGGCCAGGTGATGGAGAAACGCAAGGCGCTGACCTATCTCTATCTCGCCCGCGGCCTCGTCTTCGTCGGCTTCCTGTTCGTGCCGCTGACGGAAGTGTCCGTGCTGATCCTGAGCGCGCTCCTCGGCCTGCTCTGGCTTGGCACCATCCCGCTCACCAGCGGGCTGATCGCCACGCTGTTCGGGCCCAAGTGGATGTCGATGCTGTTCGGGCTTGTTTTCTTCGCCCACCAGATCGGCGGCTTCCTCGGCGCATGGCTCGGCGGCTACGTCTTCGACGTCATGCGATCCTATGATTCCATGTGGTGGATGTCGGCGGGGCTTGGCGTCTGGGCGGCGTTGATGCACTGGCCCATCGTCGAGAAGCCTGTCGCCCGCCTCAGCGCTAAGGGCGCCTGAGAAGCGCTCCCCTCGCGCTCAATCGCGGCGCAACTCCTCGTCGGCCGGGGCGGATGGAGTGGACTGGACCTCTTCAGTCTTCGATTCCGTCGCGTCTGCCTGTACGCCCTTCCCCGATACAGCTTCCCGTCCGACCGTTTCAGCTTTCGGTGCGGTCTGTTCCTGTCCGGCGGACGTCTTCGTGGCGCCGCGCCGGAATACCGATCCCGCCAGCGCCGCCGCCTGACCCGCGCCCTTCTGAAGCCCACCCCTGACCTGTTTCGCCATCCGTCCCAGACCGTCGGTCAGCGTGATTTCATCCTCCGCATCGGGCTGCGGCGAGGCAGTAGAGGTCGATGCCGCCATACTGGCCTCGGCCTGCGGCGCTTTTGTTGCGTCAGCCTGATGCCGCGGTTTGCGCGACGCTGCATCCTTTACCGCGCGATAGCTCGCACGTCCCCAGCGCGTCGTCGCGCGGCTTGTGACCGAGATCAAGCGCGCCCCGCGCTCGATCTCCGCAAGCTCGTCTTCATAGACTTCGGCAAGTGCTGCTCGGAAGCTGCGCACGCCCTTTTCCGCCACCTCGTGGAAACGCCGGACCGTCACCAGCCAGAACGGGCTGACCAGCAGCGACACCGCGATCAGCGTGATCGCTGCCTGGTAGATGCTGTAATCGATCACTGCCGCCTGCAGGCCGACGGCAGCGATCACGAAGGAAAACTCTCCGATCTGGGACATGATGAGACCGGCCGGGAATGCGTTCTCCCACCGCTCGCCTGCGATGCGCAGGATAGCGACATTGAACACACTCTTCATGGCGATGATGGTGAGAACGAAAAGGACCAGCATGACCCAGTTGTCGGCAATGAAGTCCAGATCGATGAGCAGCCCGATCGACAGGAAGAACACCACGATCAGAAGACTCTGCACAGGATGCGTCGCCGGTATTGCCTCGGTGCGCAGGGTGGACTTGCCCACCACCAGGCCCGCGACGAAAGCGCCATAGACTGCCGACAGGCCAAGCAGGCTCGACAGCACCGCGCTCGCCATGCAGAAGGCCAGCATCGCCAGCGTCAGCAGGTCCGGCTTGTCGGCGATGCGGTCCGAAAAGGGCAGAACCACCTTGCCGGGCCTGCCTAGCGCCCAGATCAGGGCAGCGAGGCCGCCTATCGCCAGCGCCATCTTCACCAGAACAAGATAGTCGAAAGGTCCCTGCGAACCGAGCGACTCCGCGATCAGCAGGATCGGCACGATGGCGATGTCCTGCGCGATCAGCACGCCGATGGTGATGCGCCCCATGTCGGAGCGCAGTTCGTCGATGTCCTCCAGCATCTT
>JAYZVT010000272.1:0-2763 GCA_036155355.1 Pseudomonadota bacterium | reverse complement strand
GCATGTTGTTGTCGCGGAAGACGCCGGCGCAGGGCACCAGCAGGTCGTCCATGAAGCCTTCCTCATAGGCCTTTGCCGCCTTTTTGTGACTCTCATAGGCAAGCTCGTCCTGCGCCTTGCGGCCGATGTCCCATTGCTGGGCCATCAGTTCGCAATGCTCGCCCATGGCCAGGCCCGTGCGCGGCTCGCCCGTGCTGGGAAGCTGCGGCGCCAGTTCGCCCGGCGACATGCCCTTGAACGCGCCGATCTTGCCGCCGATATCGCGAGCCCGCGAAAGCTTCACCAGCCGCTGCGCGAATTTGCGCTGGAATACCAGCGGCACGTCGCTAACCGTGTCGCTGCCCATGGCGATGCCGCATTCGATCTCGCCGATGGCGATACGCGCGCCAATTCCCAGCGCCGCCTGCAGACTGGTGCCGCAGGCCTGCATCATCGTCGTGCCGGGAGACGAAGGCGCGAGCCTGGAGCCGATCACTGCCTCGCGCGCCAGGTTCCAGTCCTTGGCGTGGGTGACGACCGCGCCGCCCATGACCTCGTCGATATGCGCGCCCTCAAGGCCGAAGCGGGCGGCAAGCCCGTCGAGCGCGGACACCATCATGTCGAGATTGGTGAGATCGGCATAGGACGTGTGCGACCGGCAGAAAGGGATGCGGACACCCCCTATCACGGCCACGCGGCGCATTGCATTGCTCGCCATCTGCTGCGCTCTCCCTAGGCCGCCGCGGCGGCTTTGCCGCCGCCGTCGCGTGTCGCCAAATAATGCAGGGGCCCGCCGCGGAACGGCGCAAAGCCGGTGCCGAAGATGACGCCCGCATCCACGTGGTCGGCGCTTTCCACGACCTTGTCGGCGAGGCAGCGCTCGCATTCGTCAAGCATGGGCTTCACCAGCTCCTTGCCGAGCTTTTCCAGATCCGCCTCCTCGAAGCTCATCTGCTCGCGCACCGGCTTGCCCTTCTCCCACTTGTAGATGCCTTCGCCCGATTTCTTGCCGAGCTTGCCGGCCTTGACCAGCCTGTCCAGTTCGGTCTCCTCGCCGTCCGGCACTGCTCCCAGTTCGCGCGCAACCGTCGCCGAGATGTCAAGCCCGACCACGTCGGCCAGTTCGAGCGGACCCATCGGCATGCCGAATTTCAGCGCCGCCTGGTCCACCTTCTCGCGCGGCTCGCCCTGCTGGTACCGCCGCACGGCCTCCGCCATGTAGGGCACCAGCACGCGGTTGACGAGGAAGCCCGGACCATCCTTGCAGATCAGCGGGAATTTCTTGATTGCCGTGACGAAGGCGCAGCCCTTGCGAACTTCTTCCTCGCGCGACTTCGCGCCCCGCACCACTTCCACCAGCGGCAGGCTGGCGACCGGGTTGAAGAAGTGCAATCCGATCAGCCGCGCGGGATCGGCAAGCGGCGCAGCGATGTCCGCGATCGCCAGCGACGATGTGTTGGTGGCAAGTACCGCGCCCGGCTTCAGCCTGTTCTCAAGGCTCTTGAAGACCTTCTGCTTGATCTCGAGCTTTTCGACTATGGCCTCGATGACCACGTCGGCCCGCGCCACATGCGTTCCATCCACGTCCGGCAGCAGCCGCGCCATTGCCGCGTCTACTGCCGGCTTCTTGCGCAGCCGCTTCTGGAACAGCTTCTTCGCCCGGGCGAGCGCCACGTCGATCTGCTCCTTTGACAGGTCCTGCAGCGAGACTTCCATGCCGCAGACGACGCACCAGGCAGCGATGTCGCCGCCCATGGTGCCGGCGCCGATCACATGCACGCGCTGCGGCGCGAAGGCTTCCTGCGGCGCTTCCTTCTTCAGCATCTCGGTAAGCCGGAACACACGGCGCAGGTTGCCCGCCGTCTCGCTCACCATCAGCGGCGCGAAATAGCGCGTTTCCGCCGCCGCCATGCGCCTGTCGTCGCCGCCATATTTCTCGAACAGGTCGATCAGTCGGAACGGCGCGGGATAATGCTCCTCGCGCACCTTGGCCGCCGTCCGCTTGCGCATCTGGCTCGCGATCAGGCCGCGCGCCGGACCAAGCCTCATGGCCTTCTTCCACCACGGCGCGCCCTTGCTGCGCGTCTTCTTCAGCACTGCCTTGCGAGCCGCCCAACGCAGCCGATGATGCGTCGGCACCAGTTGGTCCACCAGTCCCATGCCGGCGGCGGCTTCGGGACGCAGCATGCGACCCGTCAGCATCATCTCCATGGCCGACAGCGGACCGGCAAGACGCACGGAACGGACGGTGCCGTTGAGGCCGGGGAAGATGCCGAGCTTGACCTCCGGCAGACCGAGACGCGTCGCCTCCTCGCGATCGGCGATGCGGTAGTGGCACGCCATGGCGAACTCAAGTCCGCCGCCCAGGCAGAATCCGTGTATGGCCGCCACCACCGGCACACTCATCTTTTCTATCCGGTCGAACAGCCCGATGGTCGCCTTGACGGCATCCGCCACGGCAGCCTCGCTGCCCATGTGATCGAATTCACGGATGTCGGCGCCAGCTATGAAGCTGCTGGACTTTGCGGACATGAAGATGAGGCCCTTGATCTCGCCGTTCTTCGCCGCGTCCTCGCTGCGCTGGATAATTTGCGCCAGCTCTTCAGTCGGCCTGCGGCCGAGCGTGTTCATGGTCTCGCCTTCGCGGTCGAAGATCGCCCAGGCGATTCCCTCGAAGTCGATTTCGTAGCGCCAGTCTTTCAAAGTACTGGAGGTCATGTCGCTGTCGGTCCCTGTCCATTATTCCGCGGCGCGGGTCTCTGGCAGTCGTTTTAGTCTGGCACC
>JAYZVT010000271.1:0-3499 GCA_036155355.1 Pseudomonadota bacterium | reverse complement strand
ATGTTCATGCGTTCAGGCAGCCCGCCCACATTGTGGTGCGACTTTATGGTGACTGAGGGCCCGCCCGTGAAGGAGACGCTCTCGATGACGTCGGGATAGAGCGTGCCCTGCGCGAGGAAGTCGGCGCCGCCGAGTTTCTCGGCTTCGGCCTCGAACACCTCGATGAACAGGCCGCCGATGGTCTTGCGCTTCTTCTCGGGGTCATCGACGCCTTCGAGCGCCTTCAGGAAGCGCGCGCTGGCGTCCACATGGACCAGCGGGATGTTGTGATGGCCGCGGAACAGCGACACCACCTCGTCGGCTTCGTTGAGACGCATGAGGCCGTGATCGACGAAGATGCAGGTGAGCTGGTCGCCGACAGCCTCGTGGATCAGCACGGCGGCGACGGCGGAATCGACGCCGCCCGACAGTCCGCAGATCACCCTGCCCTTGCCGACCTGCTTGCGGATCTTGTCGACGACCTCGCTGCGGAAATGAGCCATGCTCCAGTCGCCGGAGCAACCGGCGATGCGGCGGGCGAAATTGGCGAGCAGTTTTGCTCCGTCGGGCGTGTGGACGACCTCGGGGTGAAACTGCACGCCGTATATCTTACGCTTCTCGTCGGCGATGGCCGCGAAGGGCGCACCATCGGAGGTGGCGATCACCTTGAATCCCTTGGGGATGGCGGAGATGCGGTCGCCGTGGCTCATCCAGACCTGGTGGCGGCTGCCCTTCTCCCAGACGCCGTCGAACAGGGCGCAGCCGTCCTTCACGTCGATGAAGGCGCGGCCGAACTCGCGCTCGCTGGAGGGCTCCACCTTGCCGCCGAGCTGCTCGCAAATGGCCTGCTCGCCATAGCAGATGCCGAGCACCGGCAGTCCCGATTGGAATACCTCCTCGGGCGCGCTGGGCGAGCCAGTCTCATGCACGCTCGCCGGGCCACCGGACAGAATGATGCCCCTGGGCGCGAAGGAAGCAACGGCGGCGCCCGCCTTCTGGAAGGGAACGATCTCGCAGTAGACGCCCGCCTCGCGGATGCGGCGCGCGATCAACTGCGTGACCTGGCTGCCGAAATCGACGATCAGGATGCGGTCCGACATGGGCGGTGGTTATACGAAGGCAGCCGAATCGGCAACGGGGCGAATGCGCGCCCGCCCCCGATATTCAGGGATTCCTTTGCCAGATGGCGAAGTTGAGGGCGAAGGCATAAGCGAGCCAGCCCAGATAGGGGACGAACAGCCAGGCGGCGACCGGCTGGAACGGCCAGACCATGACGGCGAAAGCCGCGCTTGCCAGCCACATGAGGCCGATGTCGAGAAGTGCCAGTCCCGTCAGGTGCAGGCCGAAGAAAAGGAAGGACCAGACGGCGTTGAGGCCAAGCTGCACGAACCACACTGTCATCGCCGGTGAGGTGCGCGCGTTTGACCAGACAATCCAGCCGGCAACCGCGATCATGATGTAGAGCACGGTCCAGACCGGGCCGAACAGCCAGTCGGGCGGCGTCCAGGATGGCTTGTCGAGGGTCTTGTACCAATTACCGGGACGGAAGAAGACGCCTGTGGCCGCCGCGCCCGCGCAAAGCGCCAGGAACGCAACGAGGCTGGTCAAGGTGCCAGAGAAAGCCTGCATGGCGTCAATCTGCGGACTGGCGGACGCAAGTCAAGATCGGGGCCTGGGCGGCGCCCAGTTGGCGCGCACATAGGTCTCGCGGAAGCCGCAGCGCAGGATGTTGGCGTAGGAGTGCTGCGGGTCACCGGGCACTTCCTCGCCGGTGCAGGTAAAGATCTGCGTGCAGCCCATGTCGATGGCGGCGGCGACGCGGCGGGCAAGCAGGGCGCGCTGGCCGCCGCGCCTGCGGAATTCCGGCGCGGTCGCGCCCCAATCGGTCCAGGCAATGCCGCGTTGCACGAACAGCGCGCCGGTGCCCGCGGGTTCGTCACCGTCGAAGGTCATGAATATGCGCCAGCGCTTGCGCCCGGGAAGCGCAGCCAGCCAGGGCACGGACTTCTCGCCGAGGTCGAAGGCGTCGCAGGCGATGCGGGCGAAGTCTTCTCCGTGCTCGGGGCCAATCTCGCGTATGGCCAGATCGGTGGTCGCATCGGGAGCGGGCGTGTCAGTCCCGCGCTCGAACTTCATCCAGCCGCGCGCCTTCTCCCAGCCCTGCAAGACAAACCAGTCGTCAAGATTCGCCGGGCCGGCTTCAGGATGGCGATGGACGAAGTATCGCGCGATGCCCTTCTGCGCATAGGCGCGGGCGATCATTTCCACGTCGGACTGGCGCGCGGGTTCGCGCACACCAATCCCGATCACGCGGTTGACGACGATCGCGGAAGCGGGGAGCGCACCGGCCAACCCGACCCAGGCGCCACGGGCCTCGAAACTGGCCAGGCGCAGGCCGGCAACGGCGGCAAGCGGCGCAGCGTCGTAAAGGTCCGCCAGCGCCGCGCGTTCAATGAGCTCGCCTGCATCCGTCATGGGCCAGCCGCTCTCCCGCTTCCGCAACAGTCCCGTCAGGTAAGGTCCATGGCGCCGCGATTCAACCCGCACTGCCGGATTATTTCCGCTCCATGACGGCGACGAAAAATCCATCGGTGCCGTGGCTCGCCGGTGTGAGGAGTAGCGAGTCCGTGCCGCCGTCGGCTGAGGCGGGCGGCTCGGTGCCGAGCGCTTCCCGCCACGCGTCAGCGTAGGGCAGCAATTTGAAATCGGCATGGCGTGCAAGGAAAGCCGCCACCTGCCCCGCATTTTCTTCCGGGAGAATCGAGCAGGTCACATAGGCCAGCCGCCCGCCCGGCTTCAGCAGTGGCGCAGCGAGATCGAGCACGTCCCGCTGTTCCTGCTGCCGCTGCTCGAGCATGGCGGGCTTCAGCCGCCACTTGGCGTCGGGCCTCCGGCGCCACACGCCCGAACCGGTGCAGGGTGCATCGACCACCACAAGGTCCATGCGGCCCTCCAGCGCGGCGAGACCTTCCGTCTCGCCGGCGCGCAGGACCTGCGCGTTGCGTATGCCCGCGCGCTTCAGCCGCTCGAAGATGGGTCTTAGCCGTTGGGGGTCGGAGTCATAGGCGTAAATCTGTCCCTTGTTCTCCATGGCGGAAGCGAGCGCCAGCGTCTTGCCGCCGGAACCGGCGCACAGATCCGCCACCTGCATGCCGGGCCTGGCTCCGGCCAGCAGGGCGGCGAGTTGCGAGCCTTCGTCCTGTATCTCGAACCAGCCCTTGCCATGGGCCGGATCAGCCTCCAGATGCGGCGAGCGGCCATCCTTCGCCGGTGGCTGAATGCGGACTCCAAGCGGCGACAGGGGCGTCGGGGTGGCTGCGAATTTCGAGAGTCCTTTCAGAATCTTGTCGCGGCCGGCTTTGATGAGATTTGCACGCAGATCGACGGGCGCGCGCTCGGCCAGGGCCGCACCCTCCTGCGCCGCCCTCGGCCCGAACGCCTGCTCCAGCGACGGTGTCAGCCACTCGGGATAATCGCCGCGCAGGTGCGCAGGCGCATCCGCGGGCAGTCGCGCTTCGAG
>JAYZVT010000270.1:0-5641 GCA_036155355.1 Pseudomonadota bacterium | reverse complement strand
TGTTCCCTTAACGCCTGTGAACCTTTTTGCCGCCGGATGCAACCTACAGCTATCGGCCAACCTACGACGGCACAGGGAGAGCGGGACATGCACGGCACAAACCTCAAGACACTGGCGGCGCTGGCGGGCGTCACGCTGCTGGCGATGGCGGCTGGAACGGGCGCATCGCTCGCCTGCTGCAAGGCGCAATTCGAGCGCGTAAAGCCGCACATGAACTATTCGCCGCCGCCGCAGTCGTCGCTTCCTTCGCAGGCGCAGGCTCAAGGCGGCGCGCCGGTGGCGCAGACCACAACCGCCGCGCAGTCGAAATCCGGTGGCGCCACGGCGCCAGCGGCGAAATAGTTTGGCGGGGTTTCGAGCCCTGCCTTAGACGCGGACGGCGGTGTTGAACAAGACATGGCTTGCCGTTCCGCTATACCGCGCGTCATCCCTAATGCGCCTCGTCCCAGTTGTGGCCGGCGGCGGCATCCACCTTCAGCGGCACCTTGAGCGCCACAGCGGGCTCAGGCGACTTCTCCATCACCTTCGTCACCGTCTCGATGGTTTCCTTCACTTCGCCGGACGGCGCCTCGAAGATCAGCTCGTCATGCACCTGCAGCAGCATGCGCGCCTTCAGCTTCGCCTTCTTCAGCGCGCCGGGCATGCGGATCATGGCGCGGCGGATGATGTCGGCGGCCGAGCCCTGCAGCGGCGCGTTGATGGCCGCGCGCTCAAGGAAGGCGCGGGTGGAAGGGTGCCTGGTGTTGATGTCGGGATAGTGCGCCCGGCGGCCGAACAGCGTCGTCACGTAGAGATGCTTGCGGGCGAAGGCCTTGGTCTCCTCCATGTAGTCGCGGATGCCGGGGAAGCGCTCGAAATAGGTCTTTATGTAGTCGCCCGCCTCCTGGCGCGAGATGCCGAGCTGGTTGGCGAGACCGAAGGCGGAAATGCCGTAGATGATGCCGAAGTTGATGGCCTTGGCGCGGCGGCGGACCTCGGGCGGCATTCCCTTCACCGGCGCGCCAAACATTTCCGATGCCGTCATGGCGTGGATGTCGAGGCCGTCGGCAAAGGCCTGGCGGAGCGCGGCGATATCCGCCACATGGGCGAGCACGCGAAGCTCGATCTGGGAATAGTCGGCGGAGATCAGCCGGTTGCCTTTTTCGGCCACAAAGGCCTTGCGGATCTCGCGGCCCTCGGGCGTGCGCACAGGGATGTTCTGCAGGTTCGGGTCGGTGGAGGCGAGACGGCCGGTTGAGGTTGCCGCCATGGCGTATGAGGTGTGGATGCGGCCCGTCTTTTCGTTGATGAATCCGGGCAGCGCGTCGGTATAGGTGCTGCGCAGCTTTGAGAGCTGACGCCACTCGAGCATGGCGCCGATGAAACCCCTCTCCTTCTCGCCAAGCTCCTCCTGCGCCATCAGGTCGTCAAGCAGGGAGGCGCGGGTCTCCCACTGGCCCGACTTGGTGCGCTTGCCGCCCGGCAGCTTCATGCGGTCGAAGAGGATTTCGCCAAGCTGGCGCGGCGAGGCGATATTAAAGTCGCGGCCAGCGGTCTTCTGGATGGTTTCCTCCAGCGCGCCCATCTTCTGGGCAAAGTTGCCGGACAAGCGCGACAGCACCTGGCGGTCCACATGCACGCCCTCGCGCTCCATGTCGGCGAGCACCTGGGCGAGCGGACGCTCCAGCGTCTCGTAGACCGTGGTCATGCGCTCGCCGGCCAGGCGCGGCTTCAGCACCTGCCACAGCCGCAGCGTCACGTCGGCGTCCTCGGCGGCATATTCGCTGGCCTTGTCGATGGGAACCTGATCGAAGGTAAGCGCGGACTTGCCGCTGCCCGCCACGTCCTTGAAGGCGATGCAGGTGTGTTTTAGGTGGCGCTCGGCCAGCTCGTCCATGCCGTGCCGGTTGCGGCCGGAGTCAAGCGTGTAGGACATGAGCATGGTGTCGTCGATGGGCGCGACCGAAATGCCGTAATTCGCCATCACCTCGATGTCGTATTTCAGGTTCTGGCCGATCTTGAGGACGCTCTCGTCCTCCAGCAGCGGCTTGAGGAGAGCGAGCGCCTCCTTGAGCGGGGCCTGGACGAGATCGCCGCCACCGCCGAAATCAAGGCCATCGGCGGCGCGGTGCTGCAGCGGCACGTAACAGGCCCTGCCCGGCTCGATGGCGAGCGACACGCCGACGAGATTGGCCTTCATGCTGTCGAGGGAATCAGTCTCGGTGTCGAAGGCGAAGCGGCCGTGGGCGCGCGCCTCCTCCACCCATTGCTTCAGCGTTCCGGTGTCCGTGACCGTCTCGTAGCCCGACCGGTCGCAGGGCAGCTTCGCCAGCCGGGCGGCGACGCGGGCTGCGGCCTCTGCGGGACCGGCGTCACCCTTGCCCTTCTTCGTTTCTGCAGGCGCGTGATCAACTTCCTTATGCGCCTTGCGGGGCACGGTGGAGCCGACGGACTTCTCCGGCGCGGGCGGCGGCTCGGCGTCCAGAGCGGATGCGACCCGTTTTGTCAGGGTATTGAATTCCATGGAGGCGAGGAAGCCGAGCAGCACCTGCGCTTCGGGATCGCGCACGGCGGCTTCGGCCAGTTCCACCTCGATCGGCACGTCCTGCTTCAGGGTTACGAGATCGCGCGAAATGCGGGCCTGATCGGCGAACTCGATCAGCTTCTCGCGGCGCTTGGGCTGCTTGATCTCGCCGGCGCGGGCGAGCAGCGTGTCGAGATCGCCATATTCGCCGAGCAGCTGCGCGGCGGTCTTGACGCCGATGCCCGGGACGCCCGGCACATTGTCGGTCGAATCGCCGGCCAGCGCCTGAATCTCGATGACCTTTTCCGGGCCCATGCCGAATTTCTCGATCACCTCGTCCTTGCCGATGCGCCGGTCCTTCATGGTGTCGAGCATGGCGATGCCCGGGCGGATGAGCTGCATCAGGTCCTTGTCGGAGGAAATGATGGTGACGTCGGCGCCCTTCTCCACCGCCTGACGGGCATAAGTGGCGATGAGGTCGTCGGCCTCGAAGCCCTCCTGCTCGATGCAGGCGGCGTTGAAGGCGCGGGTGGCGTCGCGGATGAGCGGGAACTGCGGCACCAGATCGTCGGGCGCGGGCGGACGGTTGGCCTTGTATTGCGGATAGATGTCGTTGCGGAAGGAGCGTCCCGAGTGATCGAAGATCACAGCCAGATGAGTCGGCCTGGCGCCATCATTTACGTCGCGGAGCAGCTTCCACAGCATCTGGCAGAAGCCGTGCACCGCGCCGACAGGCAAGCCGTCGGAGGGCCGCGTCAGGGGTGGAAGCGCGTGATAGGCGCGGAAGATGTAGCCCGACCCGTCGATCAGATAGACGTGGTCGCCCTTTTTCACCGGGCGGGGCTTGCCGTTATGGGGGAGCGTGGAGGACGTCATCGGGCCGCACTATAGGGCGGCGCGGACATGAGGTCACGGGCGGCGAGTAGCCAGCGTCACTCCGCGGTCGTAGCGGCGACGGAGCGCGCGCCGCCGACGGGCCTGCAGGGCAATGCGGCCGCCTTGCACTGATACTGCCCGCGCTCGCCACCGATGCGGTGACATGACAGGAACTGCCCTTCCGCCTGATGCCAGTTGTTGTAGCCGCCCTTGTTCCTCGCGGCCAGGTTCTGCCAGCGCAGGATCGCGCCCATTTCCGCGCGCACCTTGTCGGCATTGGTCCAGCCATAGGCGACGACCCGCTGCTCGACACATTCCAGCCCGTTGTCGGGGGATGCGAAGGCGTTGGCCAGCAGTACGCTCGCCGTGGGTCCCGCGATGGCGAGCAGGACAAGCACGACAATGAGCAGGCGTGATTTCTGCATGTCCGGGCCGGGGTGATAAGCGCGACGTCCGGCGCAGGATGGCAGAGAGGTGCTGCGCTTCGGCAAAAGCGGGCGCGGGCATTCGAGGCAAGTTTTCGGTGAATTTGGATAAAATTCAACCTATCGACCAATGACCCGTTGATGCAGCCCATCAGCGGCGAGCCGGCGCGCCCTGCAATTCCACCTTGGTCCCGGACATGTCGAGCGCCATGGATGTCCAGACCTGCCGCAATTGCCTCGCCATATGCGATCCGTTATGGTCCGCGCGACGCGCACCGAAGCACCCGTAGCTCAGCTGGATAGAGCGCTGCCCTCCGAAGGCAGAGGTCAGAGGTTCGAATCCTCTCGGGTGCGCCAAAATCCCCGACAAATCCAGAGCGTAACAACGCCCGGTTTGCCCGGCGGCCGGACTGCGCACGCGCTCAGAAGGTCGAGGGAACGACGGAGAAGGCCATCAGGGAAACCGTGGCCAGCGATCCCAGGAAAACGGCGCCGACGGCAATCTGCAGGGCGACGGCCATCGCGGTCGCAATGCTCAGGATCTTGTCGAACATGGTGATCTCCCCGGTTGTGTGTCCCACTAAGGGAAATCTGGTGTGGGCGCGCCGCAAACCCAGTGATGGCCGTCACAGAATTGCCGATTGCACCGCCGCGCCCGCCAAGCGCGGCAGGAAACTGGTGGCTCGCTTGCGCGAAATTTGACCTTTGAACAGTCGTGATTGGCGGAAATCCGGCCTTTTTTCCCCTAATGTTGAATTGGACGTTTTTTGCGGAACGGCCTGAACCTTTTTTCCCGGCTGGGCGACTTATGGACATCAACGCCGGCAATTGGCCGGCCCAACCTTCACGCCCGGGCGCTCGAATCAGCGCCCGAACCGCCCAACAAGGAGACCCCAGATGCTGAAGTCCGCTTCCCTGGCTCTTGCCCTTGCCATCGGCGCCACGGCCATGGTCCCAGCCATTGCCAGCGCCGGCGATACCGGCCCGTGCGACCACTGCACCATGGAGCCGATCGTTGTGAAGGGCGAGCGTCCGAAGAAGAAAAAGACGGAAACTTCCGCACAACCGCAGCTGAATCCGCAGCCGGGCGGCGCCGGCCTCTCGCAGGCCCCCGCCCCGCTGGCCAGGTAAACCCATACAGGTTCCGCAGTTCATCCTCCCCCAAGCGGCGGGACCTGTGAACAGCCGCCGGTGCGCGTTCCCCTCCACGCACCGGCGGCAAAAACACTTCCTTCAGGTTGCCTTGAACATGGCCAGTTCCGCCCAATTGCACGGGTATCGTGCGATGAATTTGCAGCTAGACTGCTTGAACCTTCTCGCGCTCCGGGGCGACCAACAGTCAAGTCGGCGCCGGGCGAAGCAAGAATCGGGCGTCATGGCGCAGAGCGACGAAGAGTTACTTGGAAGGATTGCTGGCGGTGACCGCGGTGCGATGCAGGCCCTTTATGCGCGGCATTCGGTGCGCATCTACCGCTTTATCATGGCGCGGAGCCGCAACGCGGCCATAGCGGAGGAACTGACGCATGAGGCATTCATCGAGATATGGCGAAGCGCACCAAATTTCAGGGGCGCATCGGCGGCCTCGACCTGGATGTTCTCGATCGCGCGCAACACGGCGCTGAGCGCCCTGCGGCGCAAACGCGAGAACGCACTGGACGAAGAAGCGGCGGGGCAGCTTGAGGACGCCAGCGATACCCCGGAGACCGCGGCGCAGAAGACGGACAAGAGGCAGATCATGCTGGAGTGCATCAACAAGCTGACGGCGGACCAGCGCGAGGTCATCGATCTCGTCTACTACCAGGAGAAGTCCGTCGCCGAAGTGAGCGAGATCACCGGC
>JAYZVT010000269.1:0-9139 GCA_036155355.1 Pseudomonadota bacterium | reverse complement strand
CACCTTTTCTGACCTGCCGCCGGCAGGGTCCGGCTGACGCTTTCCCGGGCGGGAAGGGGCGCCACCGGCAAATTGGCCGTTCCGGGGCCTGAATGGGGGCCGGAAGTCGGCAATCCGTGTAATGGGCGGGCTACCGGGCAAGAGGCGGCATGCGACCGGTCCGCCAAATGCGGACTTTCGGACGGGGCCGAAAAAAAAGCCTGCCCTGCCGGGCGGCTGTGCCTCTGCTAATATGGGATGGCAGCCTGCGCCATTTCGAACAGATATATAACACAATTTTCGCGGATTCGGAAGGGTCCCGCGTCGGTTGGCCGCACAAATAATCGTGCGGGCCGCTCGAAAATGGCCGAAAGGTTAATGGCTTAGCCGCGGATACGAGCGCCTGCGCGCGTCTCTCAGTCGCCCTGACCAGGATTGGGCGAGAAGTATTTTTCGAATTTCCCAGCTTCCTTGGTGAAGTTGTCGGCATCGGCGGGGGCTTCCTTCTTGGCCGTGATGTTTGGCCACTTCTCGGAATACTCCCGGTTCATCTCCACCCACTTCTCGGCACCCGGCTCAGTGTCGGGCTTTATGGCCTCCACGGGGCACTCAGGCTCGCAGACGCCGCAATCGATGCACTCATCGGGGTGGATTACGAGCATATTTTCGCCTTCGTAGAAGCAATCCACGGGACAAACTTCCACGCAGTCAGTGTATTTGCACTTGATGCAGTTCTCGTTGACGATATACGTCATCCAGACCTCCGATTAACGGCGGCGCGGAGCCAAAAACCGCGCGCCGTTCGATCTCGCGGCTCTCCCTATCCCAATACCTGCGCCTGCACAAGCGGACCCGCTGTCGCCCCGGCGATCAGGTGTTTGTGTCAGGATCACCGCCCAGCAGTGCGTCGATGCGCCGGCGGTCGCGTTTGGTCGGCCGGCCAGCTCCCGGCGCCCGCGCGGCTGGAGGCTGCAAACGGGGACCGCCGCGCGAGACAGGTATGGCGGGCGTGATGTCTTCGTAGAGGGTCGCGGCTTCGCTCGCGGGGCCGCGCCGCGTGGCCAGATCAAGAATGCGGAGCACACGGATACGGGAACCCAGCGATGCGGTGATGACGTCGCCCGCATGCACGAGACGGCTCGCGCGCGTGACCCGCTCCCGGTTGAGACGCACCTTGCCGTCTTCCACCAGGCGAGCGGCCAGCGTGCGCGATTTCACTACACGGGCAAACCATAGCCACCTGTCGAGGCGAAGCCCCGTGTCAGCCATCGGCATCGGCCTTGTGGGCGCGCTTGCGCTCCAGCGCCTGCTTGAGGTCCTTGAGCGCGGCGAAGGGAGAGTTTGGGTCGATTGGCCGCTCGCGGCGTGGTGGGCGCGATTCGGAGACTTTGGCGGGCCGCTTGCCCTTGTCTTCTTCGCGTCGCTTGCCGCGCCTGGGCTGACGCGTGTCCTTGCGCCGTCCACTGGCCTCGCGGCCATCACGCTTGCCAGGCCGCCTGTCCGGCGCGTGCTTGCGCCGCGGACGCCAGACTTCGACCAGAGCCTCTGCAGGCGCTGAGATCTCCGACGGCGCCGCTTGAGCTGTCTCTCCGGCGGCATCAGATTGCAGTTGTTCGTCCTGCTGCGGAGTAACCTGTTCCTGGACTGGCTCGGGCTTTGGTGTCATGGGCACTCGCTGACGGCGGAAGCCCAGCTCATGGAGGACGGCGGCAAAGTCTTCGCCGGAGCATCCGATAATGGACATCATGTCGGGCTGGACGATGAAGCCTCCATCACCAGTCGCACCTGTCGGGGTCTCCGGCGCGCCTTCGCTGCGACGCCAGCCGACCAGTGGCCGGATCATGTCGGCGAGGCGCTCCAGCATGTCGATGCGCACGACCCTGCGTCCGCAACGATGGAAACCCGCGGTGCGGTAGAAAGCGTCGGGCAGCGCAGGATCGGCGGGCGCGGATGTCAGTCCCTGGCGAGGCGGCTCGGGCAAGTTCTCGACCGGGATACCGGCCTTGCCGCCCTCATGCAGTGTCCAAAGCAGTAGCGCCAGATCAGCCGCCGCCGGCTTGAGCAGCGCCGGGAAATAGATATTGAAGGCGCCGAAGCGAACGCCGTATTTGCGCAACTGCCCGCGAGCCTCCTGGTCGAGTGTGCGTATTTCCTCTGCGACGGCCTCGCGGCGCAGGACGCCAAGGGTCTCGGCGAGACGGAAGGCGATGCCACGGGCCAAACCCGTCACATCCTGCGCTCGCTCCAGTTCGACCAATGGCTTCAGCCGTTCCTCCACATGCGTCTCGAGCCAGGCATTGAGGCGCGCCTGGACCTTTTCGCGGTCAGTTCCCGCGAGATGCTCGTCGGCCATGACCTGCACCGACGGCGCGAGAAGCCTTTCGCCTGCTACGAGACGGGCGACTGGGCTGCCTTCCCACTCTATCAGCCCGGTGCGGGTCAGCCCGAAGGCACTATCGGCGGCGCTGGCCAGACGCTCGGCCCGCATTGTCAGTTCCTCCCCGAGAATTCTCGCCGCCGCGTGGCGCGCGGTCTTGCCGTGAATGCCGCCAGCGCTCGTGTCCGGCCTGAATTCGAATCCGCTCAATCTTCCGACAAAATGCCGTTCCACTTCAATGGATCCGTCGCTGGCGATTTCGGCGAACAACTCGTCCCTGTCACGCAGGCGACGAGCAAGTACGCTCGTGCGCCGGTCCACGAAACGATGCATCAGCCGGTCATGCAAAGCGTCGGACAGCTTGTCCTCGATGGCACGCGTCCGCTCCTGCCAGTGGCCGGGCCGGGCCAGCCACTCGCCCCGATGGGAGACAAATGTCCAGGTGCGGATATGGGCAATACGCGTGGCCAGAGTATCAATGTCGCCGTCGGTCCGGTCAGCGAGGGCAACCTGCGCGGCGAACCAATCCTCGGGAATGAGGGCTGTGTCGCTCATGAGGAACTTGTAAAGCTGTGCGACGAGCTCAGCGTGCGTCGCGGAGGAAATCTTGCGATAGTCAGGTATCTGGCAGACGTCCCAAAGCAGGCGCAGTGTGGCGGGCGCGGCGGCCAAACGGCGGATGTCGGGGTCCTTGGCCATGGTCTCCAGCGCCAGCAGATCATCGACAACCCGCGCGCGCGCCAAACGTGACTCGCGGGGCGGCATGCGCAGGCTCTCGCAAAGCCGGTCAATAGAGGCGAAATCCAGATCGCGGTTGCGCCATTGCAGCATGCGCACGGGCTCGAACTGATGGTTCTCAACGGCTTGAACAAGGTCGGCGGAGAAGGGATCGAGAGTGCCTGTGACGCCGAACGTGCCGTCGTTCATGTGCCTGCCCGCACGTCCGGCGATCTGGCCGATTTCGGCGGGCGTCAATTGCCGCGGCTGCTGGCCGTCGAATTTACGGATCGCGGCGAAAGCAACGTGATCGACGTCAAGGTTGAGACCCATGCCGATGGCGTCGGTGGCGACGAGGAAATCCACCTCGCCGCTCTGGTAGAGCTCGACCTGGGCGTTGCGAGTCTTGGGACTGAGCGCGCCCATGACCACCGCCGCGCCGCCGCGCTGCCTGCGGATCAGTTCGGCGATGGCATAAACGTCGGCGGCCGAAAACGCGACAACGGCGGAGCGGCGCGGCAGTCGCGACAGTTTCTTCTGTCCCGCATAGCTGAGCTTCGACAGCCGCGGCCGGGAGATCATATTGGCGCCAGGCAACAGATCGTGGACGGCGTCCTGCATCGTCTGGGCGCCGAGCAGCAGCGTCTCGCTTCCGCCGCGGGCGGAAAACAGGCGATCGGTGAAAACGTGGCCGCGCTCTCCATCGGCGGCAAGCTGCACCTCGTCAATGGCCACGAAGTCCGGCTGGACATCGAGCGGCATGGCTTCAACGGTGCAGACAAAGTAGCGCGGCGAGGCGGGCTTGATCTTCTCCTCGCCAGTGATCAGCGCGACGTTCGCGGCGCCCGCGCGCAGAGCGACCTTGTCATAGACCTCGCGTGCCAGCAGGCGCAGCGGCAGGCCGATCATGCCGGACTGATGGCCAAGCATCCGTTCGATCGCCAGATGCGTCTTGCCCGTGTTGGTGGGGCCAAGCACGGCGGTGACGTTGCGCGAGCGCGCATGTGGATGGCGGGAGAAATCAGGCGTGGCACTGGTCATCTGGACAGGAGCGGTCGGAAGCATCGATGCTGTGCCGGAAAGGAACAGCGGTTAGCATCAGGGAACGATTGCGGAACGAATCTCGTCCGAATCGCTGACTCTTTTCGATTCAACTTTCGTTCCCTACAAAATGTTGTATTCACCGCCCCGAATTCCCCCAGGCCACCCGCCTCGGCGGTCAAAAACAGGCCGTTGTCGCCCCGAGAGCCTTAACATATCGGGCTGCATTTTGGTGATCCAGTTCGCCGGAGCACAGATCGAGGCTGCCTCGACGGCTGGTTTCGTCACGGAAATGGAAAGCAAGTCGAACGAAGCGTGCACGAATCGCGTTTGCGTTAATTTTCCCGGCCTGTTCCCTACCAGATGTTGTTTTGGTGGAGCTGCCTCTTAACTTCCGGCAGTCCTGGCGTCGCGCGCTAGTGGATCAGGGATGCCTTTTTCTGGCCTGCGAGTTCCACCTGCAACGCGCTCGACGTGGCCGTGGCTTCGCCATATGGCGTCGGCATGACGAGGTGATAGGGGGCGTAAAGGCGTTCGTGATGCAGCGGGATCAGCCAGATCTCGATGTCGTCGTTATTTGCCATGAACTCGACAGTCGAGTTGTCGGGCCGATGGCCGGACACGGGTACGTATTTCACGCGGCATACGACGGCCGGGCCGTCATAGCCCGCGTTCTTTTCCCGAACCACGCGGACAGTCTGCTTGTGCGACAGCACAAGGTCGAAGCGATACTTGCCGTCATAGACAGGGATGCGCTGGGTGCAAACGCTGCCGTCGATGTCGTCGGTTTTGGACCGGGAAGAGAGGAACAGGGCTGAAAGCGGATCAAGGACACCGGTGACGTCCTGCACCGTGACCGGGATGGACTCCTCGTGGTGGGTCATCACCGGCTCGGAAGCCACTTTGGTCACCCGGCCCTCGGCGAACTTCATGTCCAGCCAGCCTGACTGCTTCTTGGTCTTGAAGTTGAACGAGAAGGCCGAGGGGTTTACGCCCTGGGGTGATATCGAGCCGCTGCTCTGGGTGGTTCCCTTCAATTCAAAGAGGACACTGAGAAGGAAGGTGAAATCGCCACGTCCGAGCATGGAATAGCTGGAGCGGGACAGATTGGTCCAGACCTCGAACGTGCCAAGAGGCAGTCCGGCGAAGCGGACCTTGTAGGCTGCGGACAGCTTGGAGAAACCCTGATCGGCGATTGCAGGCCGGTCTGCGGGGACTGCAGTTAGCACGCACAGGGCCGCGCCGGCGGCAATCAGCCACTTTCCAAGCCGGCCCTTCATATCGCAAGCCGCCATGACTGTTTCCAAAGACGCATCCTGCCCGATTCAGGGCCGATCCGGAGGACGAACATCTGTCCCTTATTCGCTGAATTCGTCAATTATGTGTTATCGGCCGCGTCAAAACGGGTCGGCCCTTGCGCCTGATGCTGATGGTATTTCGGTCCCGCGCGGCTTGACGGCTGGCTGCACGCACCATATACCACGCCCGCGCGGCCAGCCCCGCTGCCCAGGTTCCGACGGGCCTTGCGAGGGGGGTCCGGTAGCGCTTCCAACCGGTTGAACGAAGGAGCAGTATCATGGCTCGGCGTTGCGAGCTTACAGGCAAGGCGGTGTTGATGGGCAACAACGTCAGCCATGCGCAGAACAAGACACGCCGGCGTTTCCTTCCCAACCTGTGCCAGGTCAGCCTGCTCAGCGACACGCTCGGCCGCACCGTACGGTTACGTATCAGCGCCAATGCGTTGCGCACAGTGGAGCATCGCGGCGGCCTGGATGCGTTTCTGATGTCGGCGAAGGCGACGGACCTGTCGCTGAAGGCCCGGCGTCTCAAGCGGGCGGTGGCAAAGAAGTCGCAAGCCGCAACCTCCTGAGCCCGGGCTGGGAATGGCCATGGCGCCGTGACCGGACGCGACAGACCAGACGTTTCGCACTCACCCTACAAGGTTGCGGTCAGCGCGGAGACGCGCGACGCGCAGCTCCATGTCGCGCCGGCGGCGACGCGCAATATTCCTCCTATTCTCGAAGTCCTTAAGGGACAGATGCCGCTGGCGGGAAAGGCGCTGGAGATCGCCAGCGGCACTGGCCAGCATGTCTGTGCCTTCGCGGAAGCCTTCCCTGGCGTCCACTGGACACCGAGCGACGTGGATGGGTCGGCGCGCGACAGCATTCGGGCCTGGATTGCATCCAGGAAGCTAAAGAACGTAGACGATCCGATTGAGATTGATGTTGCTGGCGACGGCTGGCATCGGGTGGTCGAACGCCCGCTCGATGTCCTGTGCGCGATCAACCTGATCCACATTTCTGCGTGGGAGGCAACGCTTGGCCTGATGCGCGGTGCGGGCGAACTGCTGCGCGACGGCGCGCATACGGCCGACAGCAATGCCGCCTTTGACGCCAGTCTCAAGTCTCGAAACGCGCAATGGGGCGTTCGCGATGTGGACGACGTAAGCGCGGCGGCGGCGGGCAACGGGCTCGCGCTCGATGCCGTGGTTGCAATGCCAGCCAACAACTTGTCGCTCATTTTCCGCAGGCTCCCCCGAAACTGAGGCCGCATCACCGCGGCGCGACCAGCGCAGACAACCGCTCGCGCGCCGCATCGTTGCCGTCGCGGGCGGCGCGCTCGTACCAGTAGCGCGCCTTGTCCGCGTCGGCCTCGATTCCGAGCGCGCGGCTGCCTGAAAGCAGAACAGGATCATAGCTTTCGCCGAGCGCCAGCGCCGCCGCCGTACTGCCCTGGAAGGCCAGGTGCTGGAAGACAAGGCGTGCGCCGGAAATATCGGCGTTGGCGATCATGGCCTGGCCGCGTTTCAGAAGCGGCGCCTCACCCGGTATCACCCTGGGTTCCGCCGGCACGGATTTACCTTTGACCGGAAAAGTATAGGTCTCGCGATGAATGGTCGTGCTGCCATGCTTCACAAGGGACAGGCTGAAGGTCAGGTCGCCGGTTAACCCTGCAGGCAAGGTCAGGTTGAGGCCTCCCAACTCGACCGGCAGCACGGCCCACTTGCCGCTCGCGAAGGATCCCGCTGAGAGCTTCGCTCCTTCGGGCAAATCCTCGAACACGAGAACGGCGTCGCCGCCGAGATCATTTCCAGACGCGGCAATATTGACGGGAGCGGGCTTGCCTGGCGTGACGGGACCGAGCGACAGGCGGAATGCGGGCAATTTCGCAGGGACCGCAGCGGCACTTAGTTTCTTCGTGGATTGAGGTGCGGTGGCCGCGTCCTGCGATATCGCCAACGTCCCGGTCTGAAGCGAGACGGTTTGACCGTTCTGCTTAAGGACCGCGTCGTAGCCAACATATAGGACGCCAAGAACAGCTATAGCCGCGAGCGGACCGAATTTGCTGGCGATCTCTCGCCGTCGAGCCGCTTTCCAGGGCGCCACGCCACTTCTCGGACGCCCGCCATCGACAGCCGGCCAGACCGGCGTCATGGTCACGCGCGCGCCGGTGTCATAGACGGCGGGCTGGCGGTTGATCTCGTCGATCCAGTCGCTCAGTGTTTCAATGTCAGGATTTTTCCCGCGCCGAGGCTGTCCCGTAGCCGGCATCCTGCCAGATGCGTGGGGTTGCGTCTGATCGGCGCAGTTCAGAGCCATGAGGCGCTGCCGCAGGCTCGCGGGCGCTGCCCCTGCGCTCGCGCGGCGAAGATTGTGTGGACGATCAGCCGGGCCGGACATGCGTGTCCCCTCCAATTGGCCGCAGCGAACAACCGCAATCCGCGTCCCGCCACCGGGTACGGCTGCCTGCGTCGTTTCTTTTCCCACGGTCTGTCACAGCGACCCGCTGGCGCGCGGCCCCAGGCGGAATTTGCGCGGGCGACCGTCCCGTGAGGGAAGGCCAGCCGCAGCCTGGAGGCTATGCCGGTACGCAATACCCCTGATGGCGGTGAAAACCCGCCATCGAACTCCGACAGAACCCGACGTGAGGAAATTCGCCTTTCAAGTGGGCGAATATGTGGCCCCGACTGGGGCATTTTCGTGCAAGTCGCAGCTGGCTATTCGTCAATGCGGAAACGCATTAGCAGAGTGCGCTGGAAGCGCCGGTTGAAGTTGTCGTCGGAGATGACGGTGAGAATGACGCGGCCCTGGTCGTCCACATGGACCGCGAGCCCTTCCATATTGTCGATCTCGAAAACCTGACCTGCAAGCAGCAATGTTTCACCGCTCATGGGCCCGGTACTGGCGATCTCGGCGGCGCTGACCCGGCGCAGGCGCATCTGGCTCAGAATAGGGCAGGGGAAGCAGCGCTCGAGGAAGACGGCGCCGCCATCGGGCAGGGCGGCGGCATCGGTGACGTCGAAGTCGTCCAGTCGCTTCAGCAGCAGCCGCCTCGGCTCCGCCTCTCCCAGCATCCAGCCCACATGATCGCCATTGCCGTCGAGGAGGCGCTCGGTAAAGGCAAGCACCAGGCCCTTGTCGGCCCCCGCGCGCATGACCGTGACCGCCTCAAGGCCTTCATTGGGGCTGGCCTTTGTGAGTTCCTGGGGCGTAACCACGAGGCGGGTGGCGGGCCCAGGGCCGTCCTTGCCGACTGTGACGGCAGCAATCCGATGCTTGCGCTCAAAAGAAATATAGGTGTCGCCTTCGATCTGGCCCGGCACTGCGGAGGTAATGCCCTCCGCGTCCGAGGACGACTTGTCCACGAGCGGCTTGCCGGCGGCATCGAGCAGCGGACCCTGGCGCAGTTCGGCGACTCCGGCCAGTCTTCCTGCCTCGCTGACAATGCGTCCACGCAACCAGTGACCAATATCCGAGACGGCGATGAATTCGCTGCCATCGGCGCTCACGGCGATTCCCGAATATCCGCCGAAATATGGGGACTGCGAGGACAACTCGAGTGTTCCAAGCCATTGCAGCTTGCCGAAGCGGTTGCCCACCGGTTTACCGTCCTCGAAGGGAATCGGCTTTGCCGTCACCGCGACCGGCTCGACGGCAGTGAGCGGCTTCTCGGGCGCCGCGTTGGCGCTACCCGCCGACGCAATCGCCAGCGTCAGGCATGAGGCGGCGGCAAAAGCGCGCAAGG
>JAYZVT010000268.1:0-3419 GCA_036155355.1 Pseudomonadota bacterium | reverse complement strand
GGCCTGTATAGGACGTTTCATTTCGGGACCAGAGAAGTGGCATGGGACGTGAGCGCCGCACGGCTGACGGGACAGCGAAACCTGCCGTGTGGAGCGATCCGCGGATGCGGGACTTCCTGCTGTCCTGGACGCTTTCGAACATGGCCCTGTGGGCATGGGCCATCGTCATCGCCACTGTCACATTCCGGGAAGGCGGCGCCACGGGCGTCGCGCTCGCGCTTGCCGCTCGCCTGATTCCTGGCGCCTTTTGCTCTCCGATTGCCGCCGTGCTCGCGGCTCGGGCGGGCGGAACCCGCGGCATCGTCTTGATCCTGCTGCTGCGCACCACCGCGGTTCTCACTGGTTCCGTCGTGCTGCTTGTCGATGGGCCGCTTTGGTTGCTCTACCTTGCGGTGATCATCGAAGGCGCCGGGTCGGGGCCGATGCACCCGCTGCATATCCGCATGCTGCCGCTCCTGGCGCAGCGGCCCGAGGACCTTGCGTCGGCCAACAGCCTGACCGAGCTGTTGCGCGCTGCGGGTTTGTGCCTCGGCCCGTGCATTTGCGGGGCAATTCTTTATTTCGCTGATGCGCCACAAGTGATGTGGGCCTGCGTCGCGCTCATCGCCGGTGCGCTCGTGCTACTGCGGCGAGTGGGCGGCGTGGCGCAGACGATAATGGCGGGCGAGGGACAGAACCCGTTCGCGCAGATCATGCGCGGCGTCTCCGTCACGGCGCGTGCTCCCGCTATCTTGCTTCTCGTTGTTATCTCCATGCTGGCGGGAGTTGTCCTCGGATGCCTGCAACTGCTTCTGACGGGCGTTTCCATCGACATCCTCGCATGGGGCCAGGTCGGGCCCTCGGTCCTGCTTGCACTTGTCGGGTTCGGAGGGCTGGCCGGAGGCGGCGTGTCGCTGTCCCTTGCCGGCCGCAGGAGCCTTTCCGCACCGCTCGCCGCCGGGATGACGTGTATCGGGCTGGCGGCGATCGTGCTCGGATTGACGCAGACGGCGTGGCCGGTTGCCGCGTCCTGCCTCGCGGGCGGCATCGGGCTGTCGCTCCTGCTGGTGATGCTCAACTCGCTGTTGCAGCGGACGGTGCCGCTCCCGGTCCAAGCGGCGGTATTCGGCCTCAGCGCCTTTCTCCAGTTCATCGGCATTGCACTGGGTGGAGCGCTGGGATCGGCGCTTGTCGCGCTTGCCGGACTAGGCGATGCGCCTGTCCTATTCGGCGTGGGGCTCGCGGCTGTCAGTTTCACCATCTGGCTCCTGCTTCGCGCGGCGGTTCCGGATACGGATTTCGAGGGCCGCGCCTTCAATGTGGTGCGGCAGTCGCACTTCTTCCGCGACTTGGCGGTGGGTCCCGCTTTTCAACTCGCCTCCAGCCTCGTGCCCGAGCAGGCTTCAAAGGGCCTGGTGATCTTCCGCCAGGGCGATACCGGCGAAGATGCTTACCTTGTAGAGTCGGGCCATCTCGACGTGCGGCTGAATGGCCGGGTGCTGGCAAATCTGGGTCCTGGAGATGTCTTTGGTGAGATCGCCTTGCTCAAGGACGTTCCTAGGACGGCATCGGTAGCGGCCAAGTCGGAGGCGCGCGTGTGGAAACTGAGCCGCGACGCCTTCATTTACGCCGTCACGGGCACGCCGGAATGCTTCCAGACCGTTTCGGAAGTGTCCCAGAAGCGGCTCGACGCCATTGCCAGACGGCGCCGGAAGACGGACTAGCGTCAGGACCGGGCCACCGAGGACCCCAGCTTGCGCAAGAGCTTGCGCAGCCCTTCCCGAGCCAGAACCGGGACGCCAGCGGCGCGGATGATGACGCTTACGGGCAGAAGAGCAGCAATGCTTGCCTCGGGCGTCCTCGCGATGCGCTCCAGCAAGACGCCGTAGCAGCGGGCGAGTATCTCGGCCTCGCCGTTCGACACCACGACCGGATTGTAGAGAAAGCCGCAATCGAGCGCCCCGGGGCCTTCGTGAACCTTGACGATGAGACCGAAAACCTCGCTCTGGTATTCGAGATCGGCCGGCGCAAATGTGACATCTCCTGCATTGGAGGCCAGAACGCGGAAATTCTTGAAGACGAACAGCAACGGACTGACCGGATCGAGCAGCATGTCGCGGCCCGCGAACACATCCTGGATGATCCGCGCGAAGGGAACATTCTCGTTGGCGACGGCGGCCAGGCACTGTTCCCTGACGCGGGCAAGCAGCGACTTGAAGTTCGCATCAGGTTCCACGAGGGTCCGTATGGGCAAGGTCTGCACGAAGTTTCCGATCAGCCCTTCCGTGTCCTTTTCGCTCCGGCCGGCCGACTGGATCAGCATGATATTCTCGCGCTGACCCTCGAGCGTGCCGTAGAGGACGTTCAGCGCGGCGAGAAGCACCATGTTGAGTGTTGCTCCGCTGGACCTTGCGAGCTTGCGCAATTGCTCGACAACGCGCTCGGGAATTTCCAGCACGCGCCGCTGTAGCTCAAAGCGGTTGTCCGGGCTGGTCCAGCGCTTCCTGTCGAAGTCCACATGGGGCAGAGCGCCCGCCAACTGGCCTTTCCAGTGCGCGAGCTTGTCATCAAGCGCCCCGGATTCGAGAAGGTCCGATTGCCACTGCGCGTAGTCTGCGTAACCGACATTCAGTTGCCCGATGACTGGTGCGCGGCTCTCCCTGGCGGCAGCGTATCTCTCCGCCAGCTCCGGCAGGAACACATCCATGGACCAGCCATCGAAGACGAAATAGTGGGCGCCGACCACGAGCAGATGCGCGGCCTGTCCGATGCGGATGAGGCCGAATCGGACGAGATTACCTTTTTCCAGTCCATAGGGCCTGTTGCCGAAAGTGATCGCCAGATCCCTCGCCTGCGCCCGCGAAACGATGCCGCCGCCGAGCTCCTTCAGAACGGGTTTGCCAGACTTGCTCAGAACGGTTGCGGGCACGCCGTCACGGTATACCAGTGCAGAGCGCAGCACTTCGTGTGCCTCAACAATGCCGGTGATCGCTATCTCGAGAGCGGCGCGGTCCAGGTCGCCCTCGATGCGGATGGCGCCGATCCTGTTGAAGGCGCTGGACGCCGCAAGCAGCGGGTTTCCGGACACCTGCAGGATCAGTTCCTGGGTGAAGGACAGCGGGCGCATGCCGTCGGCGAGAGTCCGCCTTCGCAGCGGCAGGACCACCCGGCGGCTGGCTTCGGCACGCGCGCTTTCGACGTCCCGCGCCAGCCGGGCGACGGTTGGGAAGTCGAAGAGGGCACTGACGGGGAGATCGACGCCGAAAACGTCCCTGATCCGGGCAAGGATCATCACCGCCTGAAGGGAGTCTCCGCCAAGGTCGAAATAGTCGTCATGCGGCCCGATACCGCTCCTGTTCAGCACCTCCTCCCAGATGGTTGCGAGTTGCGTAATCATTTCGCCTAATGCCGGAACGGTGTCCGGCTCACGGCTGTTGCCC
>JAYZVT010000267.1:0-9512 GCA_036155355.1 Pseudomonadota bacterium | reverse complement strand
GGTGTTCTGCGCCACCGCGGCCTCGATCGTCTCGGGCACATTGGCCGAGCGCATCAAGCTGTGGCCGTTCCTGATTTTCACCGCCATCCTGACGGGCTTTATCTATCCGATCCAGGGCGCATGGAAGTGGGGCGGCGGCTGGCTCAACGAGATGGGCTTCCTGGACTTCGCCGGCTCGACAATCGTGCATTCCACGGGTGGATGGGCCGCCCTGGTTGGCGCGCTCATCCTCGGTTCGCGCATCGGCAAATACGGACCGAAGGGACAGGTGAACGCCATGCCAGGCTCGAGCATGCCTCTGGCCACGCTGGGCACGTTCATCCTGTGGCTCGGCTGGTTCGGCTTCAACGGCGGCTCGCAACTCGCGCTGGGCAGCACCGGCGACGCTTCCGCCGTGTCGCGCATCTTCATGAACACCACGATGGCGGCCGCGGCCGGCGTCATGGTTGCGATCATCATGAGCCAGCTCATCTACAAGAAGGTGGACATCACCTTTGCGCTGAACGGTGCGCTGGCGGGTCTTGTCGCCATCACGGCCGAGCCGCTCACGCCTTCGCCGCTCTGGTCGATCATCATCGGGGGCATCGGCGGCGCCATCGTCGTCTTCGTCGTGCCGTTGCTCGACAAGATGAAGATCGACGACGTGGTCGGCGCCATACCGGTGCATCTGGCCGCCGGCATATGGGGCACCATGGCGGTGCCGATCACAAACGGGGACGGCAGCTTCGCCACCCAGGCGATTGGCGTCGCGTCCATCGGCGCGTTCGTCTGCCTTGTCAGCACGGTCCTGTGGCTGCTGCTCAAGTTCACCATCGGACTGCGGCCGAGCGCCGAGGCCGAGCGTGACGGTCTCGACACGGCCGAGATCGGCGTGGAGGCCTATCCCGAGTTCGGAAAGGGCAGCCAGAGGGTTTGACCCAATGACACTCCCGCCGGCGCTGAGGCGCCGGCAGGCCTGAAAATGGGGCCGGCGGCACCACCGCCGGCCCTTCGCTTTTCCACAGGCCGGATGGACAGAGCGCAGGGTTTTGGCGGGAAACCTGCGCTGAAGGCCGACTTGTCCCAAAATGCTTCTTCACAACCCTGCTTGATTTTCCGGCAGAAGATGATGAATTTGTCGCCACAAGCGGACGGCAGTTTCCGCCGGGACGGCCTGGCCGCCCGAGGGGGAGGATCTAACATGACAAGCGAACGCGTGAGCGCGCGCGCCAGCCAAGGAGGGCTGACGGGATGATCGACAGCGGCGATACAGCCTGGATTCTTACTTCAACGGCGCTGGTCCTGTTCATGACGCTGCCAGGCCTGGCCCTGTTCTACGGCGGACTCGTGCAGTCGCGTAACGTGCTCTCGGTGCTGATGCATTGCATCGCCATTGCCTGCCTTGCCTCGGTGATGTGGCTCGTGGGCGTGTACAGCCTCGCCTTCGGCGAGGGCAACGCCTATATCGGCGGCATGGGCAAGGCGCTCCTGAGCGGCGTGGCCCGGGACGCAGTCTGGCCGGGCACCAAGATCCCCGAGACCGTGTTCTTCATGTTCCAGATGACATTCGCCATCATTACGCCCGCGCTGATCGTCGGCGCTTTCGTCGAGCGCATCAAGTTCAGCGCGGTGCTGTTGTTCTCAGCGCTGTGGCTCGTCGTCGTCTATGCGCCGGTCGCTCACTGGGTGTGGGGCGGCGGCTGGCTGGCGACGATGGGTGTCATGGATTTCGCCGGCGGGCTGGTGGTGCATCTGACGGCCGGCGTGTCGGCCGTCGTGCTGGTGCTGGCGCTTGGGCCCCGGCGCGGCTTCCCCGGCGAGGTGAAGCCGCCGCACGCGCCGTGGATGACCATGGTGGGCGCCTCCATGCTGTGGGTCGGCTGGTTCGGCTTCAACGCCGGATCGGCGCTCGCTTCGGGCGGCGGCGCGGGCATGGCGATGACAGTGACGCACATTTCGGCGGCGACGGCGTCGCTGGTGTGGCTCCTTATCGAGTGGACGAAGTTCGGCAGGCCGAGCCTCGTTGGCCTGGTAACGGGCACGATCGCGGGTCTCGCAACGATCACGCCTGCATCGGGCTATGTAGGTCCGGGCGCGGCACTCGTTTTCGGATTGGCGGGCGGCGTGATCTGCTATCTGTGCGTCGATCTGGTGAAGAAGCGATTCAAGATTGACGACTCGCTCGTCGTGTTCGCGGTGCATGGCGTTGGCGGCGCCACGGGCGTGCTGCTGACGGCGATCTTCGCCGACGCGTCGCTCGGAGGCTCCGGACTGGCGGAGGGCGTCTCGCAAGGGGCGCAATTCGTGACCCAGCTCACCGGAGCGGGAGCTACGCTGATCTGGTCGGCGGGGGCAACCTTCGTCATCGTGCTGCTGGTGAAGGCGGCGACGGGCCTCCGGGTGAACAAGGACGCGGAACTGGAAGGGCTCGACATCAGCTCGCACGGCGAATCGGGCTATACGCTGTAGGCGGCAAGGAAAGGGAAGACCCGTGAAATTCCTCATTGCGATCATCCAGCCGCACCGTCTCGACGCGGTGCGCGACGCCCTCGGCGAAATTGGCGTGCACGGCCTCACCGCCACAGAAGTGCGCGGCTTTGGGCGGCAGAAGGGCCATACCGAAATCTACCGGGGCGCCGAGTACACGGTGAACTACACGCCCAAGATCAAGATCGAGACGGCGGTCTCCTCCAAGCTCGCCAAGAAGGCCGTGGAAGCCATCGCCGGGGCGGCGAAAACAGGAAAGATCGGCGACGGCAAGATTTTCGTTCTCGACCTGGAGTCCGCCATGCGGGTGCGCACCGGCGAGACCGGCGACGAGGCCCTGTAAGCGCGACTGGCCGGCGAAACTTAACAAGCCGTTAACCGGGTCACGGGTAAGCTTAACGCGGGGCAACCTCCGTCCCGCGCAACCGGTGCCGCGTCCATGCCTTCCGCCCGCAATCCCGCCAGCCCGCCGCGATTCGCCGCCTCGCCCTTCGAGCGGCTGCGGGCGTTGCTTGCGGATGTCGAGCCGGGCATGGCTCCCATCGACATGTCGGTGGGCGAGCCGCGGCACCCGTTTCCGTCGGCGGTGCTGGACAGCATCGTCGAACAGGCGGACGAATTTAGGAAATATCCGCCCATCCGCGGTACAGACGAGCTTCGGCTGGCCATCGCAGATTGGATGACCCGGCGCTATCCCGCGTTGAAGGGCCAGGTGGAGCCGGGCAGACACATCCTGCCGCTGGCGGGCACGCGCGAAGGCCTGTTTTCCGCGGTTATAGCGGCAGTGAAGCTGCACAAGCCCAAGGCAGACGCCGCCGTGCTCATCCCAAATCCCTTTTACCAGGCCTACGCGGCTGGCGCTTTCGCGGCGGGCGCGGAGCCGGTCTACATGCCCGCTGACACCCGCAGCGGCTACCTGCCTGCTCTCGACGCGCTGGACGGCAAGCAGCTGTCGCGGGCAAGCGTGATCTTCGTCTGCTCGCCCTCCAATCCCCAAGGGGCAGTGGCAGACAGGGCCTATCTCGAGCGGGCCATCGGGCTGGCGCGCGAGCACGACATCATGCTGTTCGCGGACGAGTGCTATTCGGAAATCTACACGCGGACTCCGCCCGCCGGGGCGCTGGAAACCGCCGTTGCCACAGGCAGTTTCGGCAATGTCGTGGCGTTCCAGTCCCTGTCCAAACGTTCTAACGTGGCCGGGCTGAGGTCCGGCTTCTGCGCCGGCGACGAGGCCTTCATCAATGTGTTCGGCTCGTTCCGCAACGTCGCGGCGGCGCAGGTTCCGCTGCCGGTTCAGCACGCCTCGGCGGCCCTGTGGCGGGACGAGACCCATGTGGTGCTGAGCCAGGCCCTGTATGACGCCAAGTTCGAGGTGGCCGACCGTGTGCTGGGGAGCAGCTTCGGCTATTCGCGTCCGGGCGGCGGCTTTTTCCTCTGGCTGGACGTGTCCGCCAGCGGTGGCGACAAGATGGTTACGAAAACCCTTTGGAAAGACTGCGGTGTCAAGGTGGTGCCCGGAAGTTACCTGGCCCAGGAGCAGGCAGGCGGCGGAAATCCCGGCGCCGGCCATATCCGCGTGGCCCTGGTGGACGGGAAGGAAGCCGTCGAGGAGGCGCTGAAGCGCATCGTCGGCGCGCTGGGTCGGGGATAACGGGCCATGTCGATAACCCATAGCGGCGTCGAGCCGAAGCGGCTGCTGCCCCGGACGGTGTCGTCCGGAATGCGACGGCTTGCCTGGCGGCTCGCCGGCGCGGGCCTCATCTTCGTCGCCGTGTGCGGCTGGACGGCGCTGGCGAGCTGGTCCATTCGCGATCCCAGCCTCAATAACGCGACGCGGGGAGAACCGGCGAACCTGCTGGGGCAGGTCGGGGCGACACTCGCCGATTTGATGATGCAATCGATCGGACTGGCCGCCATCTTTGCCTTCCTGCCGCTCGCCGCCTGGGGCTGGCACCTGCGCTCGCCGGTACCGCCGGAGCGGACCAGGGCCCGTCTCTCCGCCTGGCCGATCGGGGTTCTGGCCCTGGCCGGCGGCCTTTCCGCGCTGCCGACGCCGTCGCGCTGGCCGTTGCCCAATGGTCTGGGAGGCATACTTGGCGACCTGACAGCCGCCACGGCGAAGCTGCTGCTGTCACTTCTTCCCGCCATCATCACGGGAACGCTGGTCGCAGTGATCCTTCTGATGGCGGGAACCGGCGCGGTGCTGTTTGCATCGGGCGTCGGCGCGGGCGCCTATGCGCGGGTCTGGCGTGGCGAGACGCCGGAGGATGAAGAGTCGCTGTATGACAGCGAGGACGAGGACGACGAAGACGAAGAAGCGGACGACGAGGATGACGAGGAGGATAGCGAGCGCAGGGAGCGTGGTGACGGATTCCTCTCGCCGACGCTGGGCGCCGCGGTTCACTGGATCCTCAGCCTCAAGGCGCGCTATGCCCGCGGGCCCCGCCGCGAGCTGGTGCCGGCGGGCGGCGGCGGGCGGCGCGAGCCAACGCTTGGGCCGCGCTATGCGCGCGACGGCGCTGGACGGCTGGAGCCCGGCTTCGACGACATGGAGGATGAGGGCTACGAAGACGCCGAGGACGGCGAAGAAGACGCGCCCGGATACGAGATTACCCGCGGCGAAGTGTCTTCGCGGCGGGCGCGGGCGAAGCGCCGCAGGCAACCACAGCCGGAAAGCTACGACCTTCCGCCTGTTCGTCTGCTGCGCAAGGTGCCGCGCACCAAGCGGGGAAGCGGCCTGACCGATCAAATACTGCAGGAGAATGCGCATCAGCTCGAGGCGGTGCTGCAGGATTTCGGCGTCAAGGGCGAGATCGTGAATGTGCGGCCCGGTCCCGTGGTTACGCTCTATGAGCTGGAGCCGGCGCCTGGCACCAAGTCGTCACGGGTGATCGCGCTTGCCGACGACATCGCGCGCTCGATGAGCGCGGTCGCTTGCCGCGTTGCCGTCATTCCAGGGCGGAACGCCATCGGCATCGAGCTTCCCAACGAGGAGCGCGAGATGGTTTTCCTGCGCGAGATCGTCGAGAACGAGGACTTCGCCGATGGCGAGGGCGGCCTCATGCTGGCGCTCGGCAAGAATATCGGCGGCGAGTCAGTGGTCGTGGACCTGGCCCGCATGCCGCATCTGTTGATCGCGGGCACCACCGGCTCGGGCAAGTCGGTAGGCATCAACACCATGATCCTGTCGCTGCTCTACCGTCTCACCCCCGACCAGTGCAAGTTCATCATGATCGACCCGAAGATGCTGGAGCTGTCAGTCTATGACGGCATTCCGCATCTGCTCGCGCCAGTCGTCACCGATCCGAAGAAGGCGGTGGTGGCGCTGAAATGGACAGTTCGCGAGATGGAGGAGCGCTACAAGCGCATGTCCAAGCTCGGCGTACGCAACGTCGCCAACTACAACGCCCGCGTCATCGAGGCGGAGGAGGAAGGCGAGACGCTGACGCGCACGGTGCAGACCGGCTTTGACAAGGAAACCGGCGAGGCCATCTACGAAGAAGAGGAGATGGACTACGAGCCGATGCCCTACCTCGTCGTCATCGTGGACGAGATGGCGGACCTGATGATGGTGGCGGGCAAGGAGATCGAAGGCGCGGTGCAGCGGTTGGCGCAGATGGCGCGCGCCGCCGGCATTCACATGATTACAGCGACGCAGCGGCCGAGCGTGGACGTCATCACCGGCACCATCAAGGCCAACTTCCCCACGCGCATCAGCTTCCAGGTGACGTCGAAGATCGACAGCCGCACAATCCTCAACGAGCAGGGCGCGGAACAGCTGCTCGGGCAGGGCGACATGCTCTACATGGCCGGGGGCGGGCGCATCACCCGCGTGCACGGGCCCTTCGTGTCGGACGAGGAAGTGGAAAAGGTCGTCGGCTTCCTAAAGAAGCAGGGCGTGCCGGAGTATCTCGACGCGGTCACCGAGGAAAGCGACGAGGACGAGGACGAAGACAGCGGCGGCGAATATGCCGGGTCGGGCGACGAACTGTTCGACCAGGCGGTGGGCGTCGTGCTGCGGGACGGCAAGGCCTCCACCAGTTACATCCAGCGGCGGCTGTCGATCGGCTATAATCGCGCGGCGACGCTGATCGAGCGCATGGAGGAAGAGGGCATCATCAGCCCGGCCAACCACGCCGGAAAGCGGGAGATCCTTGCCCGCCGCGAAGACGACTGACCGTCCAGCACCCAATCTGAGAAGACTTCTCATCCTGCCCCGAAGTTGACCAGATTCCGAAGAATCATCTAAGCGGGAACCGAGGGCACATCTCCCCGCAACGATTTGGAGCCGCAATGATCCGCTTCCACGCCCGCAGCCTCGCTGTGCTTGTCGTCCTGTGCGGACTTCCGGGGAGCGCATGCATGGCTGCGGAAGCGCAGTCTCCAGCCGCCACCACGACAGCGCCTGCCGAGGCCGCGCCTGCCGCCGCGCAGCCCGGCGCCCTCGGCATCGGCTGGTCCACCCAGGTGACGCCCGCAGCCCCCAAGGAGCCCGGAGGGG
This sequence comes from Pseudomonadota bacterium, assembly GCA_036155355.1. GTDB lineage: Bacteria > Pseudomonadota > Alphaproteobacteria > Rhizobiales > Methyloligellaceae > JAYZVT01. Next base: position 2,545 of record JAYZVT010000267.1, on the reverse strand, counting down.
ATATTGTCCTCACGCCGGAGCAGACGGAAATCGTCAGCAAGATCAATGACTACTTCAACGGCGTTGTCTACCTGCAAGGGCGATTCAACCAGATCAACGCCGACGGGACGACCACCCACGGGAAATTCTATGTGCGGCGGCCCGGGCGGCTGCGCTTCGACTACGCCGCGCCCAGCAAGCTGCGGATCGTTGCGGACGGCCGCAACCTCTCCATCGAGGACCACGACCTGAAGACCGTTGACCAGTTTCCCCTGGAATCCACGCCTTTCCGCCTGCTTCTGGAAAAGGACGTCAATCTGCTGAGGGACGCCAAGATCACAACCGTCGCCCGGCAGGACGACTATGTGGCGGTGGTCATGGAGGACAAGAAAGAAGGGTCGCAAGGGCGGCTTCAACTCTTTTTTACCGCCAAGGACTACCAGTTGCTCGAGTGGGTAATCTCAGATCCGCAAGGCCTCGACACCCGCATCCAGGTCAGCAATCTGGAACAGGGCAAGGAGGTCGCCGAGGACTTCTTCAAGGCCTCGGGCCTCGATTTTCATAAATTCTAGAATTGCTTAGCCGTGCGTGGACCGACTTGTCGGTCCTTTAGCGGGAGCTGGAGATACATCTGACCGGGCCGGCAGGCGCCCGCAGCGGAGGCCGAATCGACGGTTCGGTCGGAGACATGGTTAACATTCCCTAAATTTTTCGCCCCGGGGGAATTGAAAAACCGGGCGGAGTGCATATTTCAACCAGCAGAAGCGGGTCGCGTCGTTTTCATCGGTAGTGCCCCCCGTCTAGCCGAAGACGTGACCGCTTGCGCCGGCTTCCCTCCCGGCGCACCGCGAATACGCGGTTTTGACGCCCGGTCACCCCCGTGACCGGGCGTCTTTTTATGTCCACTCAGCCTCTTGCCAATGCAGCCCGGGCCCGCGACAAGAGCGCCGTCATGTCCTTCTCCGTCGCAACCTGGAACATCAATTCCGTCCGCCGCCGCCTCGACCTGGTCGAGCAATTCACCCGTGATTATGCGCCGGACGTGCTTTGCCTGCAGGAGATCAAGTGCGCCGACGCCAGCTTTCCGGCGTCGCGTCTGCGCGCAATGGGCTACAGCCATATCGAGATACGCGGCCAGAACGGCTATCACGGAGTAGCCACGCTGTCGCGTTTTCCGCTGCGGCGGCTGGATTGCGGCGACTTCGCGGGACTCGGCCATGCGCGACATCTCTGCGTGGAAGTGACGCCACGGGGTTCTGCGCCGGTCATCCTGCACAATTTCTACATTCCGGCCGGCGGCGACATTCCGGACGAGCGCGCCAATCCGAAGTTCGGCGAGAAGCTTCGCTATATCGCCGCGGCCTCGGACTGGTTCGAGTCGCAGGCAAAAGCAGGCTCAGGGCAAATGCTGCTGGTAGGCGATCTCAACGTTGCGCCACTGGAAACAGATGTGTGGTCGCACAAGCAACTGCTGAAGGTGGTGAGCCATACGCCGCGCGAGGTGGAACTTCTCACGCGGCTGCAGGCTTCGCGCAACTGGGTGGACGTGATGCGCCGGCACTTTCCTCCGGAGGAAACGTTGTTTACCTGGTGGTGCTACCGGGCAAAAGACTGGCGCGCATCAAACCGGGGACGGCGCCTCGATCACATCTGGGCGAGCCGCGAACTGGCGCAGAAATCCATCAAGCTGCAACTGGCCGACGAAACGCGGGACTGGGAGGCTCCATCCGATCATATTCCGGTGGTGGCTCACTTTGATCCTGGTCGTAGTCCTGAGGAGCGTGGTCGCCGGCGTAGGGACTGAAATCGCCATCCATCCGCGCCTCTCCGGGCAAGGCAAATTCTGGTGCTTCCATCTCTGGAAGGGCCATTTCAGGCAATTCCTGTGCGTCGAATTCGGGCTGCTCCGAGAGGAACAGCTGCACCTGCTCCAGATTGCTGCGGATTTCCTCGAGGCGGCGTCCCAGCCTGCCGCGCATATATTGAAGCGCGCCTGCGTCCTGCTGAAGCAGACCGTGAATCAGCGGGCGCGAGATTTCCAGCACCGTCAGGCGGGTATCAGCGACGCATGTGGTGGGATAGGCGACCTCGGCAATCATGGTGAGTTCGCCAATCAGCTCGCCCGAGCCGATTTCATCCGAACTGCCACTTTCTCCGATTGTGATGGCCGTGCCATGGACGACGAGATAGGCGGCGACTCCCTGCTCGCCCTCGCGAAACAGCACATCACCCGGCTCCAGATACCGGGGCATTGCATATTGCGCTACATACATGAGCGGCCCACGGCCCATGCCAGCGAAGGCCGGCGCGCGCGCGAGCAGCCCGACGAGATCGTCGAGACTCACTGCGAGACTCCCGCAACAAGAACTAGATTTTTGGATACGCCCCACTGCCCCGAATTACGCCGGGGGACTTCTCACTATAGCGGGCCATAAAGAATCTCAAAACGGAAATTCGACTCAGGCCACAGATTTTCAGGGCACGAGTTTGTAGCCGCCCATTTCCGTCAGCAGCAATTCCGCGTTCGAGGGATCCTTCTCGATCTTCTGGCGCAGGCGATAGATGT
>JAYZVT010000266.1:0-9741 GCA_036155355.1 Pseudomonadota bacterium | reverse complement strand
GAGGCGTCGGGGCAACCCGCGCCGCGCCGTCGCACCGGTCAGAGCTTGTAGGCCAGCCGCAACGTGCCCCAGCGCCGGCCGATAGCCATGATTGGCGCGTTCACTTCCTTCAGCACGACGAACTTCCCACCGCCCATGTCACGGCGGTATGTCTGCAAGAGGATCGGCTGCTCGTTCTTTGCGGCCCGCATGCCCGCACGGTCGTTGAAGATGCGCCGGTTCCGGCAATTGGCCACGTTCCAGACAGGATCGTCGCCCTGCGGCTTGGAGAATTTCAGGTTGTGTGTCGGCAGGTAGCCATTCACGTCCACGGCGGCCGAATAGACGATCCGTGTGTCCTGCTTCAGAATATCTTCCTGTATTGGCGTGAGCACCGTGTCGGTGAAGCCGATATAGCGCGTGGTGAACTGCTGCGGATCGGACCCCGCAATTGGAATATAGTCGCGGTCGAACAGCGCTTCCCTCGAGATTTCCCCGGCGGCAATGGCCTTGTCGAACAAGGTGCTGATCGCCAAGGCCCGGTCCACCACCAGATCGATGAACTTCGTATCGGACGTCTGTATGCCACCGGCCACGTTCAGCACGAGAGCGTCGGTATTGTCGGCGAAGCCGCGCAGATCGGTGCTGGATTCGCACAGCACCTGCGCCGAGGCCGCAACACGGTCGGAGAGCTTGCCGAAGGATTCGTGGAACAGGCCGCAGGTCTTTTGCACCTCTCCCGTGTGGACCTCGATCCCCTGCGTCACGTCGTCAATTGATTTGATCGCATCGGTTGCGGTTTCGAGCAGGCTGCGGAAAGAGCCAGCCCGCTTGCCAACTACGCGCGCCGCTTCCACGGTCGAACGGCTGCGCTGGCTGAGCGCATCAAAGCCGACCTTGATCCGCTCCAGCGTCGTATCGATCTCGGTGGTCGCGTCGCTTGTATGACGTGCCAGCTGCTTGACTTCGCGCGCAACGATGGCGAAGCCGCGGCCCGCATCGCCGGCGCGCGCCGCCTCTATGGTCGCATTCAGCGCAAGCAGATTGGTCTTGCGGGCGATGCCTTCAATCATGCCCGTCACCTGACCGACGCTGTCGATGGACGTGCGGACCTCGCCCATGCTCTCCTCGATCGCGGCGATATCCGCCACGAGACCCTGGATCGACTCCATTGCGCCGTCTGCATCGTCCCGGGACTCGGCCAGTTGTGTCGCCACGCCGCGCGACATCCCCCGCGCCTCGGCCACCTTCTCGACGATGCTGCCGACACAGCGCTTCACTTCGTCCAGCGTTTCGGTGAGCTGTTCGAATGACTTCAGGTCCTCGGAGGACATGTCGGCCACGGTCTCTATTGATCCGGCCACCTCCGCGATCCTGACGCCGAAGGCGCCAAGTTCACCGGCCACGCTATCGAGCAATTCCCGGAACTTGGCGTTCTTGCCGGCCTTGCGCCTGTCCTCGGCAAGACACGCATCGCCGTCTGCAACCTCAAGTTGTTCTTGCACAACTACTGCGTGTAATCTTGCCGATCCCATGATGTTCCCAAAAATTCCCGCCTCGGCAGGCCATTAGATTTCCGCACACTGAGTATCTGCGGGATTCTGGTTAGGGAATGATTACTGAACTGCCCCGGAGCGGCGCCGATCCAGCAGAATTATACTGAAGTCGGAGCTGTCTTTCGGTCCGGCCCTGTGGCGGACCTCGCTTCTGACTTGCCAATCTGTCGGGTCGGGAACGGCAAAAAACGTGTCGCCCTCGGGGCGGCCATGGACGCGGGTCAGATAGATGCGGTCCGCGTGCGGCATCATCAGGTTGTAAATGTCCCCGCCACCTATGACCGCGATCTCGTCAGCCTTGCGGACAGCCGCGAATCGCTGCGCCGCGTGTACCGCATCCTCCACTGAAGTGACCGTCGTAACCCCCTCGTGGCGAAATTTGGTGTCACGGGTCAGCACGATGTTGTCGCGCCCGTCCAGAGGCTTGCCGATCGAATCGAATGTCTTGCGCCCCATAATGAGCGGCTTGCCCATGGTCACGGAGCGGAAATGTTTCAGGTCGCCCGGCAACCGCCACGGGATCGATCCGTCACGGCCGATGACGCCATTCTCGGCCACCGCCACAACTATGGCGATGCGCGCGCTCATTTGCACAGTTGCGCCCGGTATTCCTGGGCGCATGTGAGGCTCTTGTCGGGCGTCCTTGGAAAGGACCCCTGACGCACGCAGGCGATGCGTCCGCTGTTCACCAGGCGCATCTTGTCGTCGGGCCCGAAGGCCGCCGCGACCGCGGTACAGGGACCATTGTCCCAGTAGAGCATCAACAGCACGGCTTCAGGGTACAGACCCCATTCGCTCTTCTCCGTCGGCAGCACCACCCAGTCGGCGGGGCCAAGCAGCGCGATCACCTCCGTCCGTGTCGCACCCGGCGTCAGGGTGGCGGCCTTGCCGGAGAGCGGCGTGATCTCGTCATCGCCGGGCGTGAAGAACTCAGGCGCCGATTCCTGTGCTTGCGGTTGCTGTCCCGCCGCCAGCAGGTTTGCAGCGAGAAACACCAGTAGCGCCGCGCGCGGCGGCCACAAGGTCATACCGCGACCTTCGCCTTGATGTGCGGGTGCGGGTCATAGCCAAGCAGCGTGAAATCGTCATAGACGAAATCGAACAGCGAGCCGACTTCGGGATTGATCTGCACGAACGGCAGCGGCCTTGGCTCCCTCTGCAGCTGCAGCCGCGCCTGGTCCAGATGGTTCAGATACAGATGCGCATCGCCGAAGCTGTGGACGAATTCACCTGGCTTCAGGTTGCAGACCTGGGCGACCATCAGCGTCAGCAACGCATAGGAAGCGATATTGAATGGCACGCCGAGAAACACATCCGCCGACCGCTGGTAGAGATGGCAGGACAGCCGTCCATTGGTAACGTTGAACTGGAACAGACAGTGACATGGCGCCAGCGCCATGGCGTCGAGGTCGGCCACATTCCAGGCGCTGACGATGTGCCGCCGGGAATGCGGGTCGTTCTTCAGCCCATGCAACAACTGCGCGATCTGGTCCACGGGCTTGCCGTCCGGCACGCGCCAGGAACGCCACTGCTCGCCGTAGACCGGCCCCAGTTCACCTGCCTCGTCGGCCCACTCGTCCCAGATGCTGACGCCGTTGCGTTGCAGATAGCCGACATTGGTGTCCCCGGACAGGAACCACAGTAACTCGTGGATGATCGACTTGACGTGGACCTTTTTCGTGGTGACGAGAGGAAAGCCCTTCTCCAGGTCGAATCGCATCTGGTGGCCGAACACGGACAGCGTTCCCGTGCCCGTCCGGTCGTCCTTGCGAGCGCCATGGTCCAGCACCCGCTGCATCAGATCGAGATATTCTCGCATCCGCGCAGACTAACGCGATTCCGGCCCCGGGACAGCCCGGCAATGTCGATCGCTCACAGCTCAGCCCACCGGCCGCCAACATGACGGCGCAGGCGGAAAACCGGGCCTATTTCAGACCACCGGGCCCCCTAGGCGGGGTCTCCGCTGTCATCCACAACGCAGCTCATCTTGTGGTTGAGCAGCTTGAACTCGGGATCCGCGAGATGCGAGGTGGCGACGCGGGCGAGCACGTCCCCGGCATCCCCCATCTCCTCTTTCTTGAGATCGACGAAGGCCCTGCAGGCGCGTTCAGATGTGAAAGACTGCGGAAATACGCCCATGACGGTCGAAACGGGCGTCTGGCTGGTCGTCATGAAGAGAACGAAAATGGCTTTCCACATTGGGTTTCTCCTTTCTGTGGTCCGATCGTTCTCCTCCCTATTGGGCCCCTCTTTCCTGGGGGCGAAGTGGTCTGTGACTGGCAACGCCGGCACTTTTCCGGCCATCTCCGGCCTACGCTTAAATGCTGGCCTTCAACCCTTTATTTTCCATGACCAAGCCTAGCAATGGCCGTGCCAGTTTTCCGCCCGGCGCTGTCTGGTCCGGCCCCAATCGCTTGCCCACGGCCGCGCATGGCGGTTAGGCTGTGTCATGGCTTTGGGGAACAGGACACTCGGACCGCCCGTCATGCCCCTTGCGGCGATACTCGCCGCCGCCCTTGGCCTGACTGTCACCCCCGCCCCCGCCCAGGATCAGCCGAATCCCGCGCCAATTGCGCCTGTTTATGCGCCATCGATGGCACTCGACCCCGACGCACAGCGTCGCGCCGACCAGATCCGCAGGGAGCAGTACAAGTCGGAAACCATCGGCCAGGGCGGCAATCTCAGTCTCGATGTCGGCAAATTCGTCACCGATACCAATCCTGTCGAACGCTCGCTGCCCGACGTACAAGAAGAGTCGTACACCGGCATGCGACTGCGTCTGCCGCTGAAAGGCGGACAGCAGTAGTCCGGGCGAATCACTTGGACGCCTACATTCTGGGCAACCGGTTCCATCTGACCGCCAACTTCCTATGTCTATGTCCAGGACAGCCATTCAACCAAGGAGGTATGTCATGGACATGCAGCAGATCCACGAATACGCCCGCAGGCTGGTTGAGGTGCACGGCGACAAGGCCGAGCTGGAAGCCGCCGCGCGCCAGAAGGCCGCTGAAAGCTCGGGCGACCAGGCCGAAGCCAGCCGCTGGAAGCGCATTCGCGCATCCGTCCGCGAGCGCAGGGGCGCCACGGTCAGCTGACACGCAGCGCGCGCCTGCGGCCAGGCTCCCGACACTTGCCGGTGGAATTCGCGGTCGCAAGCCCCTAAAAAGGGCAGCCATCCGGCAACCCTGCCAAAATCCCACGATCCGGAGACTGACCCGTGAGCGCGAAGAAACCCGTCGTCCTCGTCACGAGGAAATTGCCCGCGGCCGTCGAAGCACGGCTGACGCGTGACTACGAGGCGCGCCTGAACCCGACGGACAAGCTCTACGACGCCGACGAGCTTGTCGAACGGGCCGCGGGCGCCGATGCGCTCGTGCTCTGCCACACCGAGAAGCTCACCGCCGACGTCATCTCGCGCCTTCCCTCAAGCGTGAAAATCGCGGCCAACTTTTCGGTGGGCTACGATCACGTGGATACCGCCGCGGCGAAGAAGCGCGGTCTCGTGGTCACGAACACGCCCGACGTGCTGTCGGACGCCACCGCCGAGACTGCAATCCTGTGTCTGCTCGGCGCAGCACGCCGTGCAAGCGAGGGCGAACAGCTTGTGCGCACCAACACCTGGCGCGACTGGAGTCCCGCCTTCATGGTAGGCACCCAGATCACCGGCAAGCGCATTGGCATCGTCGGCATGGGCCGCGTCGGCCAGGTCGTCGCCAGGCGTGCCCGTGCCTTCGACATGGAAGTCCACTACCACAACCGCTCCCGCCTCTCGCCCGACCTTGAAGAGGGCGCGGTCTTCCATCCAGATCTCGACAAGATGCTGCCGCTCTGCCAGGTGCTCTCGCTCAATTGCCCGGCGACTCCGGAGACCAAACATCTGCTCGACGCACGGCGCATCGCACTTCTTCCCGATGGCGCGATCGTTATCAACACCGCGCGCGGCGCGCTGGTGGATGACGATGCGCTCATAGCCGGGCTGAAAAAGGGAAAGCCCGCCGCCGCCGGCCTGGACGTATTCAACAACGAGCCGGACATCCATCCCGGCTATCGCGAGCTGAAGAACACGTTTCTCTTGCCGCATATCGGCAGCGCCACGCGCGAGACTCGCGACGCCATGGGTTTCCGCGCCTGTTCGAATCTCGACGCTTACTTCGCCGGCAAGCCCCCCACCGACCGGGTCGCCTGATGCGCGGCGCCGATTGGGGCGCAGCCAAGCTCCATCAAGTGTCCGTGGCTGCCGATTGAACCGGACGGCATTCCGGGCATTAATGCGCCATGGCGCGCAGGCCTCCCTCCCTGAAGTTCCGGATAGACCGACTCTATAACGGCCGCGGCGAAACCTCCCGCAGGTTCCGCTATGGCCTGCTGGCTTTCGACGTCCTGACGATTGCCTACTTCATGGCCCTGTCGCTGATTGTGGCGCCCAATTGGGTGCTTGCCATAGACATTGTCCTCGGCGCGGTCATTCTCGCCGATTTCCTTGCGCGACTGTGGATATCCCGGGACCGCCGGGATTACTTTCTGTCCCTGTCCACATGGGCCGACATCGTGGTGATAGCCACGCTTGCCATGTCGCCATTCCTCGAAAGCTACCTGTTCCTGCGCGTGCTCAGGACGCTGCGGCTGCTGCGCTCCTACCCCGTCCTGCGAGATCTGCGCCACGAATTCTCCTTCTTCAGGCGCAACGAAGAGATCATCCAGAGCGTCGCCAATCTCGCCATCTTTATTTTCGTCGTCACGGCCCTGGTCTACGTGCTCCAGGTCCGGACCAATCCCGGCATCACGAACTACATTGACGCGCTCTACTTCACTGTTACCACGCTGACCACAACTGGCTTCGGTGACATCACCCTGCAGGGCAGCGGCGGCCGCCTGCTCTCGGTGCTCATCATGGTGATGGGCGTGGCGCTGTTTCTGCGGCTCGTCCAGACGATTTTCCGTCCATCCCGAGTCAAGTACCGCTGTCCCGATTGTGGCCTGCTCTACCACGACTCCGACGCCGTCCATTGCAAGCACTGCGGACGCGTGCTCAATATCGAAAGTTCCGGCGACTCGTGAGCCGCGCATTCAACTCGCCTGCCTCCAGCCGACCTGTACGGGCCCGACGCCTTCAATGTCCTCGATCCGCCACCTGATACCCCTGTTTGTCGCCGCGGCGATCCTGCTGGCGGGCAACGGCATCCAGGGAACGCTGATCACCCTGCGGGCGAATTCTGAAGGCTTCGCGGAAGCCACCATCGGCCTGATCGGCACCGCCTATTTCGTCGGCTTCGGCCTGTCCTGCCTGTGGACGCCGCATCTGATCCGCAGCGTCGGACATATACGCGTATTTGCCGGCCTTGCCTCAGTTGCCGCCGCCGGCACGCTCGCCCTGCCGCTGGTCATCGACCCGGTCACGTGGCTGGTTATCCGGTTCACCACGGGTTTCTGCTTTTCCGGCCTGTTCACTGTCATGGAGAGCTGGCTCAACGCCAGTTCGCGCAACACCGAACGCGCGCGCGTGCTCAGCATCTACCGCATCGTCGATCTGGGCTCGGTGGCTGGCGCCCAGTTTTTCCTGCCTGTCTTCGGCACTGGCGGGTTCGAGCTATTTGTCGTCACCGGCATCCTGTTCTGTCTCTCGCTGGTTCCTGTGTCGCTGGCCGACAGTTCGGGACCTCAGGCCCCCGAGGCCTTCACCTTCAATTTGCGCGAGGTCTGGCTCATCTCGCCCATCGCCTGCGCCGGCTGCCTGACCCTTGGGTTGACCAACAGCGCCTTTCGGCTGGTCGGACCGCTCTATGCGGAACGCATGGGGCTGGACACCGCAGGCGTGGCGATCTTCGTCGCCGCCAACATCGTCGGCGGCGCCCTGCTGCAATATCCGCTTGGCTATCTCTCCGACCGCTACGACCGCCGATGGCTGGTTATCGTGGCGACACTCGGCGCGGCGCTGGCGGGCCTGTTCCTGAGTGGGGTCGAGGCCGGCAGCGCCCTGCTCATCTATGCTGGCTCATTCCTGTTTGGCGCCTTCGCCATCCCGCTTTATTCGCTCTCCATCGCCCATGCCAACGACCGCGCGACGGACAGCCAGTATGTGCTGGTCGCGGCCGGGCTGCTGTTCGTCTATGCGATCGGCGCCAGCGTCGGCCCCCTCGTTGGATCGCTGGTCATCTCTGCCTACGGCGCCCCGGCCTTTTTCGCCTATACCAGCGCCGTTCACGTGGTTCTCATTCTGGCGACGCTGGCGCGCATGTTCGCCCGCCCCAAGCCATCGGGAAAGCGGCGCGCCAGCTTCGCCTCGCTGCTACGGACCTCTCCTGCGCTTGCCCGTTTGGCCCTTGGAAAACGCCCGAAAACCGGAAAATCTTGAACCTTCAACCTTTTTTTTGCCGACATGTCCCCATATATTCAACCTGCTGGCTTCGGCCAGCTATGGCGATAAACGGTTGTCGTAATAAACCCATCGGACCCGGGGGCGGTACCCGGCGCCTCCACCAGATGCCATCGGCCCCGAGCGGGTGGCATGTGACGGGGGCGAAACAGGATCGACGAGGGCGTAAAGGGCAAACTTTCGCTCGGCATGGTTCCGCCGTTATCGGGCCATCACAATAGTTGCCAACGACAACTATGCCGAGGCTCGTCTCGCTGCGTAGGCAGCGCGATAACCTCAAAATGAAGCCCTGATCCGTCGCTGGATCAGGCGCGGTTCGGAGGGCACCGGGCAACAGAAGCCCTCCACTTTCATTTCGCCCGGGTGTTCCGGGCAAGGCCGCGAAAAACCGCAGGACCACCGCTCCGGAAGGCACATGGCCGGCGACAGGATCAGATACGACCTTCTCACCCAGAACGCGTTGAAGGGTGTGGTGAGAACTGTGCTGGAGCAGGTCGCCAACACCGGACTGCCCGGCGAGCATCATCTCTACATCGCCTTCGACACCACCGCTCCCGGCGTCACCATTTCGCCGCGCCTCAAGGAGCAGTATCCGGAGGAAATGACCATCGTCCTCCAATACCAGTTCTGGGACCTGGAAATTTCCAGCGACCGTTTTGAAGTGAAACTGTCCTTTTCCGATATCCCCGAGCGCCTGGTGGTGCCGGTCTCGGCCATCAAGGCCTTCTACGATCCGAGCGTCCAGTTCGGTCTGCTGTTCGGCGCGCCCGGACCCGCCAACGATCAGAACCCGGAAGAAATCGCCGCCCACATGCCCGCGATCGAGGCCCAGAACAGCGACGATGCCGCCGCCGAGCCGGCCGCCCGCGCCGGGTCGGGCGCAAAGGCGGTGGCGACCACTGCCGGCCCCGCCGCCAAGGTCGTTCACATCGAAGCCTTCCGCAAGAAGTAGGCCGCGACGCGCCAGTCCCGGCGGTCCTTCGGACGGATTGGCCTCGGGCGGCGAATAGGCTAAATGGCTGCCATTGCGGCGGCAACACCCGCCCGGAACCTGCTCAGCGCATGGCGGATCATGAAGAAAACCCGGACAGAGACTGACTCCTTTGGCCCCCTCAAGGTCGCGGCGGACAAATACTGGGGCGCGCAGACACAGCGCTCGCTCGGCAACTTTCGCATTGGCGGCGAGACCATGCCGCTGCCGCTTGTCCGCGCCCTCGGCATCATCAAGAAAGCGTCGGCGCTGACCAACATCGACCTCAAGCTGATCGACCGCAAGCGCGGCAAGGCAATCGCCGATGCAGCCCAGGAGGTCATGGACGGAAAGCTCAACGACAACTTCCCGCTGGTGGTCTGGCAGACTGGCTCCGGCACCCAGACCAACATGAACGCCAATGAGGTGGTTTCAAACCGGGCGATCCAGATGCTCGGCGGCGAGATGGGATCGAAGACGCCAATCCATCCGAACGACCACGTCAACATGTCCCAGTCGTCCAACGATACCTTCCCGACCGCCATGCACATTTCAGCCGTCGAGCAGGTTCACCACGTGCTGCTGCCGGCGCTTGAGCACACCGCCAGGGCGCTTGAGAAGAAGGCGAAGGCCTGGGCGAAGATCATCAAGAACGGCCGCACGCATCTGCAGGACGCCACGCCGGTGACGCTCGGCCAGGAGTTTTCCGGTTATGCCGCGCAGATGCGTCTCGGCATCGACCGCGTAATGGCCACGCTGCCGAGGCTCTACCCGCTTGCACAGGGCGGCACCGCGGTGGGCACGGGTGTCAATTCCAAGAAAGCCTTCGCCAGCCTCTTCGCAGCGCACGTGGCCAAGCTCAC
>JAYZVT010000265.1:0-2766 GCA_036155355.1 Pseudomonadota bacterium | reverse complement strand
TGCGGCGGCCCGCCCGCGCCCATGTAGTTCTCGGCATGAACCTCGAACCAGCCGACGGGCGGCAGGCTCTCCAGCACATCCCTGTAGTGCTCGGTCTTCAGCCCGACCCCGGCGCGAGCCGGGATCGGGCACGAAGCAAAAGTCGTCATGGCCGCTCGCTCGCGGCGGCGCGTCTCAGCCGCACTTGATGTTCTGGCCGGCTGGACGGTCGGCCACACAGGTCAGGCTGCCATTTCCCAGCGGCGTCGATATCTGGGCGCAGGTTCCCTTTTTTACCAGCTTCCAAGCATTGCCCTGATAGTCGATGGTGGACGTACCTGCGCAACTCGTGCCAGCACCGGCTGCACAATCGTTCTCCTTCGCCTTGGAGACACCGAAGCACTTCTCCATCTCGTCTGCGGCCTTCGCCTCGGGTGCGGCTGCCATTGTCAGCGCCGTTGCGAAAGCGCCGGCGAAGGCCAGCCCGGCGCCGCTTCTTCTGCTCGTAGTCATGATGTCGATTCCTCCTGCTTGTTTCCTGAACCCGCGCAACTGTTACGATTGCCAGACGGGCTTGGATGCGTGCCTTGCCCGCGGACGTCCTAATGTTGACGTCGGATTTGGAGGATTTGTGACAGCCTGTCCCGTAGTCGGCGCCAGGGAGGCTCCGGAACGGCATCTCATCGCCCAGATGCCTTGTCTGGTTATTTGAAATCTGTCATTTTGGGCCGAGGATAGGACAGTGATACTGTCCTTTGCTGCGGATCGTCCCGGTCGATCAAGGGCTTCAGGCCGCCATCTGTCGGCCGCCGGCTGCCCCGGAGGCCTTTCGCGCATGGGTATATGCCCCAGCCACACCTCTGCCGGCAGGCTTTTCTGCGGCAGCCGGGGCGGCTGTGCGGCATAATTCGCGCGCGACGGGTGGATGCGCACAAAACTACGCGGCCAGCGGATTTCCCCCGCTGGCCGACGTTTGGTGACAAGGCAGAACTGGGACTGCCGGAGCGGTTGTGCACACGATGACGAACGGCCAGAACACGAGACAGGGTCTTTACGACCCGGCCCATGAGCGCGACGCCTGCGGCGTCGGCTTCGTCGTTCGCATGAACAATGAAAAATCCCACGACATCGTCCGCAAGGGCATCGAGATTCTGGAAAATCTCGAGCACCGTGGCGCGGTTGGCGCCGACCCGCGCGCGGGCGACGGCGCCGGAATGCTGGTGCAGATACCCCACCGCTTCTTTGCCGAGGAATGTGCCTCGCGCGGTTTCGCACTGCCGGAGCCCGGAGGCTACGGCGTTGGCTTCTTTTTCATGCCGCGCGACGAGGCCATCCGCCGCCATTGCGAGGAGGTGGTGGAGCAAACCATCGCCGACGAGGGCCTGGCCTTCCTCGGCTGGCGCGACGTGCCGGTCGACAATTCCTGCCTGTCGCAGATCACCATCGACGCCGAGCCGGTGCATCGCCAGCTTTTCGTCGGACGCGGCAGCAGCATCACCGACGACACCGTCTTCGAGCGCCGGCTCTACGTTCTGCGCAAGGTGATCTCGAACATCATCTTCCGCGAGACCGACGGTGTGGACAACGGCTTCTACATCGTGTCGCTGTCCTGCCGCACGGTGGTCTACAAGGGCATGTTCCTCGCCGACCAGCTCGCGCCCTACTACAAGGACCTGTCGGACGAGCGCTTCGTCTCCGCGCTGGCGCTGGTGCATCAGCGCTTCTCCACGAACACTTTTCCGTCGTGGAAACTCGCTCATCCCTATCGCATGGTCGCCCATAACGGCGAGATCAACACCTTGCGCGGCAACGTCAACTGGATGGCTGCGCGCCAGGCGAGCGTGTCGTCGCCGCTGTTCGGCGGCGACATCTCCAAGCTGTGGCCGATCTCGTATGAAGGCCAGTCGGATACCGCCTGCTTCGACAACGCGCTCGAATTCCTCACGCAGGGCGGCTACTCGCTTCCTCACGCGGTGATGATGCTCATTCCCGAAGCCTGGGCGGGCAATCCGCTGATGGACGAGAAGCGCCGGGCTTTCTACGAATATCATGCTGCCCTCATGGAGCCATGGGACGGCCCCGCGGCCGTTGCCTTCACTGACGGCCTGCAGATCGGCGCGACACTCGACCGCAACGGCCTGCGCCCCGCGCGCTACATCGTCACCAGGGATGGTCTCGTCATCATGGCGTCCGAAGCGGGCGTCCTGCACGTGGAAGAGAAAGACATCGTCCACAAGTGGCGCTTGCAGCCGGGCAAGATGCTGCTCATCGACCTGCCGCGCGGACGCATTGTCTCCGACGAGGAGATCAAGGCCGAGTTGTCGGCGGCGCATCCCTACCGCGCCTGGCTGGATCGTGGCCAGATCGAACTTGGCACCTTGCCCAAGGTCGAATCGCAACTGCCCAGGTCCAATGTCAGCCTGCTCGACCGCCAGCAGGCCTTTGGCTACACGCAGGAAAGCGTGAAGTTCCTCATGGCGCCGATGGCCCATGTGGGACAGGAGGCCGTTGGCTCCATGGGCACGGACACGCCCATTTCCGCCCTCTCCGACAAGCCCAAGCTGCTGCACACCTATTTCAAGCAGAACTTCGCCCAGGTCACGAACCCGCCAATCGACCCGATCCGCGAGGAACTGGTGATGTCGTTGGTGACGTTCATTGGCCCGCGACCGAACCTGCTCGACCTGGAAGGAACGTCCAAGCTGAAGCGCCTCGAGGCGGCCCAGCCCATCCTCGACAACCAGAAGCTGGATAAAATCCGCCAGATTGGCAAGGTCGCTAGCAACG
>JAYZVT010000264.1:0-3742 GCA_036155355.1 Pseudomonadota bacterium | reverse complement strand
AGCGCGCTACAGGCACTACTGTACGGGCAGCCTGATTAGTCAGTTCAGGGCCCAGCAGTTCAACGTCATCATGCAGACATTATCGCAGGCGCTCGTCATGGTGACGGGCGTCGTGACAATTTGCGCGGGAACAGTGCTCGCTATAGAGGGTGAGCTGAGCGCGGGCGCCCTGATCGCCATTGTCGCACTCATTTGGCGGCTGCTATCGCCCATCCAGACTGTCTTCCTCGGTCTTAACAGACTTACTCAGACTGTCGACACGTTGAAGCAGGTTGACAACCTGATGCGGATGCAAACGGAGAGGCGGCCGGGTCACATTCCAACATTCGAGCGAAACTTCGCCGGCCAGATCACATTGGCCGGGCTTGGGTTCCGCTATGGCCCAAGATACGAACCGGCGATAAAGGGAATTTCTCTTGTGGTAGAGCCGGGCCAGATCGTCGCTATCACCGGTCATTCAGGTGCTGGCAAGTCCACGCTCTTGAAATTGGCCGCCGGCCTTTACCAGCCTCAGGCTGGCGCGGTTGTCGTTGATCGAATGGATCTCCGGCAGATTGATCCAGCACAATTCCGGCATGCCATCGGCTTCGTTCCCGAGACGCTCGACTTCTTCTACGGGACAATTGCCCAGAACATACGACTTGCCGACCCCATGTCGAGTGATGAGCAGATAAAGGAGGCGCTTCAACTGGCCGGTGCCTGGGACGCAGTTTCCGCGCTTCCGGAGGGTCTTGAGACGAGGCTGAAGACCTCGAACAGAAGAAAACTGCCGGCCGGGCTGCTGCAACAGCTCTGCCTTGCGCGCGCCTATGTCAAGAATCCAGGCATCTATCTGCTCGATGATCCCGGTGCACATATGGACCGGGCCGCGGACATAGCCTTCATAAAACAGCTAAAGGCGCTGGCTGGCCGAGCCACGGTGTTGCTGGTGACTCACCGTCCTAGCCATATGTACTGCGCCGATCGGGTAGTCGTGATGAAACAGGGGACAATCGCGGCAGAAGGGACTCCGGCTCAAATAGTCCCTAATATTCTCAAGCACTTTCAGAGAGCTAACGTTAGCTAATCGTGAAAGCCGCACCCGTAATCTGGCTTCCACGCGCGTGTGCCCTGTACGCGCACGAGGAGTGGCCGGAATGGTTCCGAGTCCCGGTAGCGAAAGGTCGCGCGCAATAAGCGGGCAGCGGTTGACCTTGCCTGCGGAACTGGAAGACGGCCAGGTTCCTGCCCGTGTCGAAAAACTCGCGAATTACCTCGGCATATTGTTCGGGTGTGCACTGCTCTGGGCTTCGTTTGCCCAGATCAGGGAGGTAGTGATCGCCGGGGGCGCAATCATTCCCTCGGGACAGGTTCAGCAACTCCAGCATCTGGAAGGCGGCGAGGTTGAGAAAGTGCTCGCCATCGAGGGGCAGATCGTGCAGGCGGGTGCGCCGCTTCTCAGGCTCCGGCCGACGGCCGCGGCGAGCGACCTGAACCAGCTGCGAGTCCGCGCTGCCAGCAAGGAATTGCACCAGATCGCCCTGACGGCCCTGATCCAGGGAGTCGAACCAGATTTCTCCAGGGTCGGCAGGGACTACCCAGATCTGACCGGGGAACAGGAACAGCTATACCGCTCCAAACGTGACCAGCTTGAGCAGCAACGCCGCACCCATGCCGCGCGCACTCAGCAAAAGGAGGCCGAGGAGGAAGCTCTCAGGCTCGAGACACAAAGCGTCGAGAGGCAGAAAGCGATTCACCAGGAACAGCTGGATATCCGCGCGAAGCTGTTGAAAGACGGCTACACCTCCAAGCGCGCCTATCTCGCAACGGAGTCCGAACTTCAGGAAACGACAGCCCGTCTGGCAGCGACCCGTGGCCGTCTTCACGTAGCGCGCGAGCAGCTTGTGGAGGTTCGAAGCCTTCAGCAGGGCGCGGAAGCGGAATTCATGAAAAACCTGTCGGAAGAGAGGTCAACTGCCTCCGCGGAACTTGCTGAATTGCGGGAGCAGATCACCAAGTACAGCGATCGCGTAGACCGTCTCGTGGTCAGGGCTCCTGTAAACGGCATCGTTCAGGAACTGGCGCAGAAGACCACAGGCGAAGTTGTGAAGCCCGGCGACCTGGTCGCGAAAATCGTTCCGCTCGGCGACGATGTGGTCGCCGAGGTGAAGATTGAGCCTCGAGACATCGGTCATGTAAATGTCGGTGACGCAGTGGAAGTAAAGTTGTCTACATTTGATCCGTCCATATTCGGCGTGGCCAAAGGGCGGGTGGAGATTGTGTCGGCCACGACTTTTACCGATGAAGAAGGCCGGCCGTATTACAAGTCCGTCGTCAAGCTAGAGGACAACCGGATTGGCGCCGGCGCCAAACAGAAGTTGATTACCCCTGGCATGGTTGTTGAGGCCGACATCATCACCGGGTCCAAATCCCTGGTGAAGTATCTTCTAGCCCCGGTCTATCGTTCGCTGGACTACGCCTTCTCTGAGCGTTGATGTCCGTCCCAGCCAGACGGGCAAATGTCCTGAATCTGAACACAAATTAACGCTTTCTCAATGCGGCTCGAACAAGCTGGCGGACATGGATAATGGCCGTCGTGCGAGCGCTTTAGGGCGCTCGCGGCGGTGCATCTCGGCAAGTCGGTGCAGGTGTGGTCGCAATCGTTCGGAAAAAACACGCCCCAGGCCGTAGGATCCGCAATCAATCGTCTGCGGCGATCATCGGATTGGTCTGCGGAATTGCGGCATTTCTGATTTTGTCAGCACACGAGAGCCGGGCCGAGACAATCCAGCAGGCTCTTGCCGCCGCATTCGCAGGGAACCCCGGCCTGGATGCCGAGCGGCTGCGGCAGAAGGCCGACGAAGAGTTCGTTCGCCAGGCCTGGGGAAAGTTTCTCCCTGCCATTTCGCTGGAAGCCGAGAAGGGTAAGGAAGACTCCCGCACCACCCCGGGTACTTCCCAGCGCACCAAGCCCGAGGGATATGGCGTTACCTTGACCCAGCCCCTGTTCCGTGGTTTCCGAACCTACAACGGCACACGCAAGGCGAAAGCCGAAGTGCAGGCTGGCCAGTTTCAATTGTCGGACCGCGAGCAGGAAGTCCTGCTGGATACGATCACGGCTTATGCTGACGTCTTGCGCGACCGTCGCATCCTTGAGCTGCGCCAAAGTAACATCAGCTATCTCGAAACCGAGCTCAAGGCGTCGACGGCACGGTTCAGGGCAGGTGACCTGACGCGGACAGATGTCGCCCAGGCGCGCGCGCGGCTCCACGAAGGCAAGGCAGATCTGGTTGAAGCAGAAGCGGATCTCGCCGCGAGTTCCGCCCGCTATGAGGCGGTTATTGGTCATGCTCCCGGTGGACTTGCGCCTGCTGCGGTGCCGGTTACACTTATCCCCGCTTCGCTGGCAGAGGCATATGCCGCCGCTGACGCAGACAATCCCGAGATTGGTGGCGCGCGGCAACAGGCCGAAGCAGCTAATCGCGCCAAATTGCAGGCCTACGGCGCGCTCATGCCCGATCTGTCCTTGGAGCTGTCACAGACAAAATCATTCGGTGATTTGGGGTCGGTGGACCACGAAGACGAGTCAGCTGTTTTTTTGCGGCTCAACATGCCGCTGTTTGCCGGTGATCGCCGCTCCAAGATAAGACAGTCGGCCGCGCAGGAGTCGAGACGCAATCTGGAGATTCTCGACTCGCGGCGGCGCATTCGGGCAGCCGTAACGGACGCCTGGCAGCATTCACTGGCAGACAGGGAACGTATC
>JAYZVT010000263.1:0-2842 GCA_036155355.1 Pseudomonadota bacterium | reverse complement strand
CTTGGGCATCTATAGGTGGCCCTGCACCACGGACAAGTCAAGGATTCGGGCGCCCAGCGTTAAATCCTGCCCGCCGATGGGGGCAGAACTGCGACAATTTGCCAGAAATCCGGGCAACTTGTTCGGGTCAGGCCGTCGATTCCACTTCCGCGGCGCGGTCGGCGTAGATCCGCAGCGGCCTGGCGCTGCCCTCGACCACCTCGGGACTGATGACCACCTCGACCACGCCCTTCATGCCTGGCAGCTCGAACATGGTGTCGAGCAGGATGCCTTCCATGATGGAGCGCAGGCCGCGCGCGCCGGTCTTGCGTTCCACGGCCCGCTTGGCGATGGCCGTCAACGCGTCGTCGGAGAATGTCAGCTGCACCTCCTCCATCTCGAACAGCCGCTGATATTGTTTCACCAGCGCATTCTTCGGCTCGGTGAGGATGGTGACGAGGGCCCCTTCGTCCAGGTCCTCAAGCGTCGCCAGCACCGGGACGCGGCCGATGAATTCCGGGATCAGGCCGAAACGCAGCAGGTCTTCCGGCTCGACATTCTTGAGGATGTCGCCGGTCTTGCGGTCGTCCATGGACTCCACCTTGGCGCCGAAGCCAATGGAGGTGTTGCGTCCGCGCTGGGCGATGATCTTCTCCAGTCCGGCGAACGCGCCGCCGCAGATGAAGAGGATGTTGGTGGTGTCCACCTGCAGGAATTCCTGCTGGGGATGCTTGCGGCCGCCCTGGGGCGGAACGGAAGCCACCGTGCCTTCCATGATTTTAAGAAGGGCCTGCTGGACGCCCTCGCCCGACACGTCGCGGGTGATGGTGGGGTTGTGGGACTTGCGCGAGATCTTGTCCACTTCGTCGATATAGACGATGCCGCGCTGGGCCCGCTCGACATTGTAGTCGGCAGCCTGCAGCAGCTTCAGGATGATGTTCTCGACGTCTTCACCCACATAGCCGGCCTCGGTCAACGTGGTGGCATCGGCCATCGTAAAGGGCACGTCGAGGATGCGCGCCAGGGTCTGGGCCAGCAAAGTCTTGCCGCAACCGGTCGGGCCGATCAGCAGGATGTTCGACTTGGCCAGCTCAACGTCGCTGTTCTTGTTGGAATGGTTGATCCGCTTGTAGTGGTTGTGCACAGCCACAGACAGGACGCGTTTGGCGTGATCCTGGCGGATGACGTAATCGTCAAGGACCTTGCAGATTTCGGCGGGCGTCGGGACGCCGTCGCGCGACTTGACGAGGGAACTCTTGTTCTCCTCGCGGATGATGTCCATGCACAGTTCGACGCATTCGTCGCAGATGAACACCGTGGGACCGGCGATCAGCTTACGGACTTCGTGCTGGCTCTTACCGCAGAAGGAACAGTAGAGGGTGTTCTTCGTGTCGTTTCCGCTCACTTTGCTCATCCAACTCGCCCAGGTTCTGGTTACCCTCCCTGTGGCCTTATTTGAACTGCCGGCGAGGCCATACGCCGTCAGCCTGGTCCCCGCACTCTCAAGTGAGCTGTTTCACGCAGGACGTACCCGGATTCGAGACTCAACATGCTATGGGCGGACAGATCAAGATTTGATTAATTCAACTCCTGCCCTGCGCGGCCGGCAACGATCAGATCACAGGCGGCGGGACCCCGCAATGCCTTCGTCCGGCACGGCTTTCCGGGATTCCTATTTCTTGGCGCCGTCGTCCTCGGCCGTCACCTCGCGCTTGGAGATGACCTGGTCAACGATGCCGAAGGCCTTGGCGTCCTCGGCTGACATGAAGTAGTCACGGTCCAGGGTCTTTTCAATCATTTCGTACTTCTGGCCGGTGTGCTTCACATAGATCTCATTGAGCCGCTTCTTGGTCTTGATGATGTCCTCGGCGTGCCGCTCGATGTCGCTGGCCTGGCCCTTGAAGCCGCCGGAAGGCTGGTGAAGCATGATGCGGGCATTGGGAAGGGCGAAGCGATGCCCCTTTTCCCCCGCCGTCAGCAGCAGGGAGCCCATGGAGGCGGCCTGTCCGGTGCACAGGGTGGAAACGGGGGGGCGGATGAACTGCATGGTGTCGTACATGGCCATGCCAGATGTGACTACGCCGCCCGGAGAGTTGATGTACATGGAGATCTCCTTTTTGGGATTCTCCGCTTCGAGGAACAGGAGCTGGGCGGTGACCAGCGAGGCCATATGGTCTTCGATGACGCCGGTCACAAAGATGATCCGCTCCTTGAGCAGCCTCGAATAGATGTCGTAGGCCCGCTCGCCGCGGTTGGTCTGCTCGACCACCATCGGCACCAGGGTATTCATGTAGTACTCGACCGGATCATTCATTGAGGTGCTCCTTGTCCGCACCGGCCGCGGGCGTCGGGACGCCAGCGGGCCCGGGGCCTCGTCCGCATCTGTTAGCCGATTCGACGGTGCAGCGTCAGCCCGCCGCCAATGGCAGGCCACGCGGGGCACAGGTCACGACTTGTCGTCGTCCATCGGTTTGAAAAGTTCCTCGGAATCGACCTTCTTCTCGGTGACGTCGGCCAACTCGAGAATGAAGTCAACGACCTTTTCCTCGAAGAGCGGCGCACGAATATCGGCCATGGCCTGGGGATTGTTCTTGTAGAATTCGAAGACCTGCCGCTCCTGGCCGGGAAACTGCCGGATGCGCGCCATGAGCGCGTTGTTGACCTCATCGTCGGTCACCTTCACTTCATTCTTGTCGCCAATTTCGGCAAGCACGAGACCGAGCCGCACACGGCGGCGGGCGAGCTTCTGATACTCTTCGCGCGCCTTTTCCTCGGTAGTGTCTTCGTCCTTGAAGGTCTTGCCCGCGTGCTCAAGCTCGTGGATCACCTGTTTCCAGATGGCGTCGAACTCACCCTTGACCAG
>JAYZVT010000262.1:0-5483 GCA_036155355.1 Pseudomonadota bacterium | reverse complement strand
TGACGAAGCCGTCGCGGTCCCGGTCATAGGGACGCGAAGCCTTGTGCGGCTGGTCGTTGAAATTCGTGGACAGGGCCCGGCACGCGGCGAAGCCCGCGATTGAGATGCGGCAAACGGGCGACTCCGTACCGCCCGCGACCATCACATCGGCATCGTCGAGCGCTATCAGACGAGCCGCGTCGCCGATCGCATGGGCGCCTGTCGAGCAGGCTGTGACGACGGCATGATTGGGTCCCCTGAAGCCGTAGCGGATCGACACGTGCCCCGACGCCAAGTTGATGAGGCGTCCGGGAATGAAGAAGGGGCTGACCCGGCTCGGACCCTTTTCGGCCAGGAGCAGCGACGTCTTCTCGATACCCTGAAGGCCGCCGATGCCCGAACCGATCAGGACACCTGTGCGCACCTGGTCTTCATACTTGGTCGGCTTCCAGTCCGCGTCAGCGACGGCCTGGTCGGCTGCCGCCACAGCGAAGATGATGAAGTCATCGACCTTGCGCTGCTCCTTTGGCTCCATCCAGTCATTGGGATTGAAGGTGCCGTTGGAGCCGTCGCCGCGAGGTATCTCGCACGCGACCTGACATTTCAGGTCTTCGACCGGAAAGCTCTCGATCCGTCGTGCGGCATTTTCTCCGGCGACGAGCCGCGACCAGGTGTGCTCGAGCCCACAGCCAAGCGGCGACACTATGCCCATGCCTGTGATGACTACTCGTCGCATTACCGGTCAATCCCGCCGCGTGGATAGGCGCCTCGCCGGGCGCAGTTTCGCCGATGTCAACGTCCGTACTCGCCGTGCGATTGCCGGCAAGGCAGAGGGCGCGTCTAGCTGGCGTTCTTTTCCAGAAACTTGACCGCGTCACCGACCGTGAGGATCGTCTCCGCGGCGTCATCGGGGATTTCGCATCCGAATTCTTCTTCGAACGCCATAACCAGCTCGACGGTATCCAGGCTGTCGGCACCAAGATCGTCGATGAAGCTCGCGTTCTCCTTCACCTTGTCGGCTTCGACGCCGAGGTGCTCGATCACGATCTTCTTCACGCGCTCTGCAATATCACTCATTTCCTTGCCTCACGGTTGTTTCTTCAATTCCAATAGCTCACCAGCCAAGGCGCGCGCCGAAGCCATGTTCCAACTCGAGTGGCCAAAATTTCACAGGAGTTCAGGAGCGAGCCGACGGCTCAGCCTCCATGCGCCCCCGAAAAATTGGCC
Source organism: Pseudomonadota bacterium (assembly GCA_036155355.1). GTDB lineage: Bacteria > Pseudomonadota > Alphaproteobacteria > Rhizobiales > Methyloligellaceae > JAYZVT01. Next base: position 4,277 of record JAYZVT010000262.1, on the reverse strand, counting down.
GTTTGGTAACACACTTTACCACCCTTGACCAGAATCCCGGCACTGTCCGGACAGGCCATTACCTGTCCCTAAGAGCCCGCGCAACCCAAGATTTTCGCCTAGACCATGACCATGCCGCCATTCACATGCAGCGTCTGGCCGGTCATGTACCTGGCCTCGTCGCTGGCCAGATAAAGGGCGCAGGCAGCGATGTCCAGCGGTGCCCCGAAAATGCCTGCCGGAATGGCTGCGGCGATCGCATGGACCTGCTTTTCGTTGAGCGCGCCGGTCATGGCGGTTTCGATGAATCCAGGCGAAATGCAGTTTGCCGTAATGCCCCTGCTCGCTACCTCCCGCGCCAGCGACTTGGTCAGGCCGACCATACCGGCCTTGGAGGCGGCGTAATTGGCCTGGCCCGGATTGCCGATGACAGCGCTGATCGAGGAAATGTTGACGATCCGGCCATAGCGCCGCCGCATCATGCCCCTGAGCGCGCCCCGGCACAGCGTAAAGGTGGATGTGAGGTTGACGGCGATCACGTCGTCCCATTCCGCGTCGGTCATGCGCATGAACAGGTTGTCCTTGGTGATGCCGGCATTGTTGACAAGGATGTCGATCTGGCCGAGCGCCGTTTCCGCTTGGGTCGCCAGCTCCGCCACCGCCTTGCGGTCGCGCAGGTCACAGGGCAGCACATGCACCCGCTGCTTCAGTTCGCCCGCCAGCGCGTCCAGCTTTTCCTTGCGGGTGCCGGAAATGGCCACATCCGCACCAGCCCCATGCAGGGCCCGCGCGATCGACTCGCCGATCCCGCCAGTGGCGCCCGTCACCAGCGCCTTCTTGCCTTTCAAGTCGAACATGTTCCCCCCAATCAGGCGCCGCCGGATAGTGCAGCCGCGGCCGTATCGATCTCGGCGGGCGTGCCAATGCTGTTCGCTTCCAGTTCGCGGACGATCCGCCGCGCCAGACCCGTAAGCACCCTGCCTGCACCGACCTCAAACAATACAGTCACGCCCTGTCCGGACATGTACTGCACCGACTCCCGCCAGCGCACCATGCCGGTAACCTGTTCCACCAGCCGCTTGCGGATCTCTTCCGGGTCCGTGATTGCGCTGGCCAGCACGTTGGCCACCAGCGGGACGGCGGGCGGCTTGATCGTCACCTTTGCCAGTGCGGCCTGCATGGCATCCGCAGCCGGCTGCATCAGCCTGCAATGGAAAGGGGCGCTGACCGGCAGCATCACAGCGCGGCGAACCCCGAAGTCAGGTGCCAGCGCAACGGCCCGTTCGACGCCTTCCTTGGACCCGCTCAGTACCACCTGACCCGGAGCGTTGTCGTTGGCTGCCTGGCAGAGCCCGGTCGCCGACGCCGCTTCCGCGAGCTTTTGCGCTTCGGGCAGGTCAACGCCGAGCATGGCCGCCATGGCGCCCTTGCCGACGGGAACGGCCGCCTGCATGGAATTCCCTCGAATCCGCAGCAGCCTGGCCGTATCGGCAAGCCCAATGGACCCTGCGGATGCCAGGGCGGAATACTCTCCCAGCGAATGTCCGGCGACGAAGCGGGCCGCCTTGGCAAGGCTGACGCCTTTATCCTTCTCCAGCACGCGCGCCGCCGCGACGGACACCGCCATGAGCGCCGGCTGGGCGTTCTGGGTCAGGGTTAACTCGTTTTCCGGCCCTTCCCACATGAGGGTGGAAAGCTTCTGGCCGAGTGCCTCGTCCACTTCCTGGAACACGTCCCTGGCCGTGGCGTACGCCTCGGCGAGGTCCGAGCCCATACCGACATGCTGGCTCCCCTGGCCCGGAAATGTGAAGGCGACCGTCATTCCTGCGCTCTGGTGCGATTATGGATCCGGGACGGCTTGAGGCCCCGCAGTCCCCGAATTTTCCGGCCAAAGACACGGTTTCGCCGGGGCTGTCAAGCATTGCCGCCCTTTTGTGCAGACCCACGCGGCCGGACGTCCGGGGGCTACCTTTGCGCGTCGATCCCGGTTGCAATAACGGCCTTTTCCAGTATAAAGGCGCCCGTTCCGGTCCCTTCGGCCGGAGGCTGAACGGAGGGCCGCGCGTCTGTTGGACGGGCGGCAGGATCATGAGGTCCGTCCTCCCGTGTCTCCGCTCTCTCGGGTCTGCTCTCGGGCCTTTCCTCTACAGGGGTTCGAAGAGGCTTCGCGCCGGGGGACCGCCAACCAGGAAAGGCAAGCCATGCCTCTATACGAGCATGTTTTTCTCGCGCGTCAGGACGTATCGACCCAGCAGGTCGAGACGCTCGTCCAGGACTTTCAGAAGATCATCACCGACGCGGGCGGATCCATCGCCAAGTCGGAATACTGGGGACTGAAGGGCCTCTCTTACAAGATCAAGAAAAACCGCAAGGCCCACTTCTCCCTTTTCAACATCGACGCCACCCACGAGGCGGTGACGGAAATGGAGAGGCAGATGCGACTGTCCTCCGACGTCATTCGCTTCATGACCATTCGCGTCGACGAACACGAGACCGAACCCTCCGCTCCCATGCGCCGCAGCGACCGGGACGACCGCCGGGGCGGCCGCGACGATCACAGGCGCGGACCGCGCCGTGACCGCGATGGCGGCCCGCGCGAGGACAGGCCCCGCCGCGATCGCGACAATGCGGGCGGCAATGAGGGAGACAACAGCTGATGAGCGCCACCCAGTCACAGCCGCGCCGGCCCTTCTACCGCCGCCGCAAGACCTGCCCCTTCTCCGGCGATAACGCGCCGAAGATTGATTACAAGGACGTTCGCCTGCTCCAGCGCTATGTTTCGGAGCGCGGCAAGATTGTTCCGAGCCGGATCACGGCGGTTTCCGCAAAGAAACAGCGCGAGCTGGCCAAGGCCATCAAGCGCGCACGCTTTCTCGGCCTGCTGCCCTACGTCGGCTAGCAGGTCGAAACTATTGCAAGGGGCGGCCCATTGGGGCCGTCCTGGTTGGGACGGGCGCATGGCTGCCCGTCTCTAACCGCTCCTGGAGGGCGGGACAGCAGCGATGATGAATTCGCCTCTTATAATCGGCACAGGCGCGGGCCTTGTCTCCGCGGTCCTGTTCGCATCCACCGCGGGCGGCACCTGGCTCGCGGTGCTGCTCTTCTATCTTGCGCCCCTGCCCGGATTCCTCGCCGGCCTCGGATGGGGATGGCATGCCGCACTGATCGCGGGTGCGTCAGGCTCCGTCGTCGTCCTGGCGGCGCTCGGCATCAAGGCCGCGGCGGTATTTGTGTTTGCGCTGGCAATTCCCTTCACCACCCTCACCTACCTCGCGCTGCTCTCCCGCACCGGCGTCACGCTGCCCGACCAGCCGCCTGCCCAGTCGGTCGAATGGTATCCGCTAGGCCGATTGGTCGCCTGGGCTGCCGTCATCGCCGGGGCCCTGTCGGCCATCAGCATTCCCCTGCTCGGTTTCGACAGCAGCAGCTACCGGGACACAGTGGTCGAAATCATTGAGTCCGCGCTGCTGCGCCAGATAGAAGCCGGTGGCGCCAAACTCGACCGCGAACAGATCAAGCCGCTGCTGCAAGGCATGGCCTACGCCATGCCCGCCGCCTCGGCTATTTTCTGGCTCGGCGTCATGCTGATGAACATGTGGACCGCCGGACGCATCGCGCTGATGTCGGACAGGCTGGCCCGGCCCTGGCCCGACATTCATTTCATGAGCTTTCCGCCATTCTTCCCGCTCGCCTTGGCGGCGGCATTCCTGCTGTCTTTTCTGCCAGGAATCGCAGGCATCGCCTCGACGGGGATCGCAGGCGCTTTCTTCTTTGCCTATTTCCTGCTCGGGCTGACCGTTATCCACGTCCTGCTGCCACCGACGGGTGCAAGGCCACTCATCCTCACCGGTCTCTATATGGGACTGTTCATCCTTGGTTGGATCGGACTGATCATCGCTTTTATCGGTCTGGCAGAACCTCTCTTCAACCTCAGACAACGCGCATTGAATCGCGCCGGTCACCGCCCCCCGGGCGGCGGCGGTCCCGGCCAGTGACATCATGTAAAGGAGAAAGACAGTGCAGGTCATATTGCTCGAACGGATCGGACGGCTCGGCCAGATGGGTGACGTCGTCAATGTAAAAGACGGTTTCGCCCGCAATTTCCTTCTGCCGCAGGGCAAGGCGCTGCGCGCTACCAAGGCCAACCGCGAACGCTTCGAAAGCCAGCGTGTCCAGCTCGAGGCACGCAATCTCGAACTGCGCAAGGAAGCAGAGGCCGTCGCCACGAAGGTGGATGGAACCACGCATATCATCATCCGCCAGGCCGGCGACGCTGGCCAGCTCTATGGTTCCGTGTC
>JAYZVT010000261.1:0-7187 GCA_036155355.1 Pseudomonadota bacterium | reverse complement strand
GTCCTGCGACGTATAGAAGATGTCGGTCGGGGTTACAGAGTCTGCGCTGCCGGTCATGCGTACCTCATGGCGATGGCTTTCGCGCGTTGGCGGCCGCGGCTCTTGTGGTGATTTCCATAGAAGATGCCGCAGACTATTAGCGCGCGCGGCGGCGCCTCACAAGGGCAGGATCGGCCGGACTATTGCCCTGCCGCGCTAGCAGGGGACGTCGAGGCAGTGGTGCCCGGAATACCATCACTGCGACCCCTGTGCATGTCCTGCAGCAATTGCAGGGCGGATTGCGGTCCTTGGAGTTGGGAGCGGAAGATCTGTGTAGTTGAAAGAATCTTCTGCACATACTCGCGCGTCTCGGTGAAGGGAATTCGCTCCACCCAATCAATGGGGTCAACGCGCGGGTCGCGAGGGTCGCCGGACGCTTCCATCCACTGAATCACGCGCGAGGGTCCAGCGTTATAGGCGACCAGTGTCATGATATAAGACCCGCCATATTCGTCGATGAGATCGCGCAGATGCGCTGCCCCCAGCATCATGTTGTAGGAGGCATCCGTCGTGAGGTTGGCAGGGCGGTACTTCACCTTGTGTTGCTTCGCTACCATCCGTGCCGTGCGGGGCATGAGCTGCATTAAACCGCGCGCGCCCACGGGGCTCCGGGCGCGGGGATTAAACTCGCTCTCCTGGCGCGAAAGCGCGTGGAGGAGTGCGGACTCGACCTCGCCAGTCACGCGCTTGTAGTCGGGTAGCACTCCGACGGGATATGCATAGTGACCTGTCGGCAGCCCATAGTTCAGCGCGATCTTCGCCAGCCGGACACTGTCATGGATGTCGTCGATGCGGCGCGCCAGCTCCGCCAGCAGAATGGCTTCGCCCGGCGACTTCAGCGTTCGCGCCAGTTGCTGGTAGAAAAATGGAGCAAGCGCCTCCAGTCCCGCCTCATGGGCGATCCTTATGGCGCGCACCGAGTCGCGGGCGGCAAAACGCGCTGCTTCGTCTGCCGTCGGTATGGGATTGGGCGCGAGTGCCAGCTTGGCAGGGGCCGGATTCAGCGCTTGCACCGCAAGCTGACCATAATAGGTGAGGGGATAGGTGGCGGCCTTGCGAAAATGCTCCTCGGCCTCCGCCGCATTCTTTCTCGCTCGTGCCGTGCGTCCGAGCCAGTATTCCGCGCGGGAAATCACATCGGCGTCGGTGGCGGCCGTACGTAGGGCGACAAAGTGCTCGAATGCGAGTTCTGGCTTGTTCAGATAGCGCAGCGCAATCCAGCCGGCCAGGAACTGCGCCTCTTCGTAGGGCTCGCCCTTGATCGGCCCGTGCCCCTTGACGATATCGTAGGCCAACTGCGGCTTGCCCGCGTCCAGGGCTGCGCGGCAATTCACACGGCGTTCGATCCACCAGTCCTCGAGACTAACCAGCTGCTCCGGCTCGCTAGGTGCTGAAACCAGGAGCTTCCAGGCTTCTTCGCTCTTGTCCTGGCGGCACAAATGCTGGATGCGCGAGAAATAGAAGCCGGTGTCGTTCTGCTGCGCTTCGGCGGAAATGGCCTTGAGCAAATCTTCCGCTTTCGACGAGCGGCGCACCACGGCCACCCGTGCGTCAATCTTTTTGCGGTCATTCTCGTCCAGCAGCTTCGCGGTACGTGTGACGGCTTCGACGAGCTTGGCGCGGTCCGCCAGCAGCAGCCGGTCCACGCGCGCCTTGTGGTCCGCCGGTACAAGTATGTCCGAAAAGCGCGACAGCAGCAGAGCCTCGACGTCTTCATCCAGATCGCGGCTGCGCCAGGCAGCGCGGATCAGCATGGTTGCGCGGGCCTTGTCGCCCTGTGCGAGCAGCGCCGTTCCGAGCGCTGCCATACCGGCGCCCGTAGCCGGCGGCGATGCTGCGAAGAAGTCGATGACCTTTTTCGCCTCGCCCTTGCCCTTCAGCAGGCTCAGCTCCGCATTGGCCCGGAGCTTGTCACCATTGGGCCAGTCGGGATTGTCAATCCGGAATTTTTCGATGTCCTCCGGTGCCGCGTCCGACCCCTTGGAACGGTAGTAGTACCACTGGGCTACTTTGCGTGCGGAGCGATCGCTGATTGTCTTGATTGCGGCGCGCGCCTCCGCGTAGCCGCCAGCGTAGGAGGCGCGGATCGCCGCCTTGAGGCTGTCCTTGTCGCCGTCTGAAAGCTTGAAATCCACGACAGGTTTGAGAAAGACCGTGAGGTCGGGCAAGTCCGGCTTTGGTAGCGGCGCGGTGATCGCCGGTGTTGGGACGGCAGCGACAGCCGCTTGTGTGGGTGTCGGGGCGGCTGTGGCGCGGGTCGGCTTGCGGTCGGGCAGGGGAACGTCCGCTGATTGCTGAACAGGGGGCGTGGGCGGCGTAGGAACGGCGGCCGCAGTCGCAGGTCCGCGCTTGGGATTGCGCAAGGGCAGCTCGACTTCCGATGCAGCCCGGGCGGCGCAATCCGGCATGACGATGGCCAATGCCAGCGCCACAGGCGCCCACTGCCTCAAGATTCCGGTTAACGACATAAGCCGCCCTCTCAGCCATTCTTGCGAATGAGCGGAGCCAGTTTCGCGCTTTGCGGATTCGCCTCGCACCCCCGCGCGATATACCACTTTGCCCATGTTCGCAAACACGGTCAGCCGCGCGATTGAGCCAGTTTCAGGCCAATTCCGGCGAATTGATGGCCGCTGGCGCGACGGGTCCCGCGCCTTGCCGGCCCTGTGACAAGTGACTATTGTCGCGGCCAGTCAATCGGCCACGACAAGGCCAAACAAGACGCAGCCTGCACCGGGAGCTAAGCGGAATGAGGTTCAAGGGGTCTTTCACGGCGCTGATAACGCCGTTCCGCAATGGCGGCATCGACGAGGAGGCGTTCGAGCGCTTCGTAGATTGGCAGATCGAACAGGGGACCCACGGGCTGGTGCCGGTGGGCACAACTGGTGAATCTCCGACACTTAGTCACGACGAACACAAGCGTGTCGTCGAATTATGCGTAAATACTGCCAAGGGCCGCGTACCGGTAATTGCCGGCGCGGGATCGAACAGTACCGCGGAAGCTGTGGACTTCACCCGCCATGCCAGCGAATGCGGCGCATCCGCCGTGCTCGTGGTTACGCCCTATTACAACAAGCCCACGCAGGAAGGCCTGTATCAGCACTACAAGGCCATCAACGATTGCGCCGACATTCCCATCATCATCTACAACATCCCGGGTCGCAGCGTTGTCGACATGCAGGTGGGCACAATGGCGCGCCTGTTCGAGCTGAAGAACATCCAGGGCGTGAAGGACGCCACCGCCGACATGGCACGCATTTCGCGGCAACGCATGGCGATGGGCACCGAGTTCAACCAGTTGTCGGGCGAGGATGCCACAGCCTTGGGCTTCATGGCCCATGGCGGCGATGGCTGCATATCCGTTACATCGAACATTGCCCCCGCCCATTGCGCTGAATTCCAGAATGCCTGCTTGGCGGGGGCCTTCGGCCGTGCGCTTGAAATCCAGGACCGGCTCATGCCGCTTCATGACGCCATGTTCGTGGAGTCGAACCCGGGACCGGTGAAGTACGCCGCTGAGCGGCTTGGGCTGTGCGGCGCCAAGACGAGACTGCCGCTCGTCCCGATTTCCGAAGCCTCCAGAAAAATTGTTGATGAGGCCCTTGTAAAGGCAGGACTGCTGAACGGCTGATCGCCGGCGGGGAGAAGCTGTCATGGCCCGCAAGCCGGGCGCGCCCAAAGCCGTGGCCGAAAACCGTAAGGCGCGTTTCAACTACGAGATCGTCGATACCTACGAGGCCGGCCTCGCGCTGCTTGGAAGCGAGGTCAAGTCGTTGCGTTCGGGGCGCGCCAACATTGCCGAGGCCTACGCCTCGGACGAAGATGGCGCGCTTTACCTGATCAACGCCAATATTCCCGAATACAGGCAAGCGAACAGGCAGAACCACGATCCGCACCGGCCCCGCAAGCTGCTGATGCATCGCCGCGAGATCGACAAGCTCGTCGGCGCTATCAGGCGCGAGGGCATGACTGTTGTGTCGCTCAAGCTCTATTTCAATGACCGCGGCATCGCCAAGCTGCAGATCGCGCTGGCGCGCGGCAAGAAGCTGCACGACAAGCGCGAAACCGAGAAAAAGCGCGACTGGGACCGGCAGAAAAGCCGTCTGATGCGGGAGAAGGGGTAAGGAGAGCTCGATGAGCGGCAAGAACTTGTTTGCACTTCCAAAGGACCTGCCTGTGCCCGTTGATGACGGCGCGGCGGCCCATCTCAAGGGCACGGCCATCCCTGACATCGCGCTTCCTTCCACCCATGGCGGACCCGTCGAACTGGACAAGCTGCCCGGGCGCACCATCGTCTATGCCTATCCGCGCACCGGGCAACCGAAGCAGATCCTGTTCGTGGAGGAGTGGGACCAGATACCGGGAGCGCGGGGATGCACGCCTGAGTCCTGCGCCTTCCGCGATCACTATGCCGAGCTGCGCGAGGCGGGCGCTCAGGAGGTCTTCGGTTTTTCCACTCAGGACACCGACTACCAGCGCGAGGCGGTCGAGCGCCTGCACCTGCCCTTTGCCTTGCTCAGCGATGCCGAGCTTCTGCTCACCCGTGCCCTTCGGCTACCGACTTTTCGCGTGCGCGGCGTCACCCTGGTCAAGCGCATGACATTGGTTGTGCGCGACGGCAGGATTGAGCATGTCTTCTACCCGGTGTTTCCGCCGGATGGTCACGCTGAAGCGGTTCTTAACTGGATGAGGGCTAACCCGGTCTAGAGAATATCCTCCTCTGCGGACTCGATCGAGATGCCGAGCTTCTCTAGACCTTCCTCAAGATAGTCCGCCAGCAGCGGTATGCCGAGGAGATAGTCATGCGTTCTCGTGCTCCGCTCCAAGCGCGCCGTTTCCACCGCTTCGACAAATTCGTCTTCGGAAAATGTGCCGCGTCCGACCCACATCAGGGCCACAAGATGCACCTGTTCGTCCACGTTCAGGCCGGCGATGAAGGACGACACTTCGCGCCGCGTGGGGTCGTTCTTCAGGCCTTCGAGAATGGAATCGGAATCATTGTCGCCGGATACCCCGCGTGCGCCCTCCCACGCGCCAACCTTGGCGTCATATTCGCGGGCCTTGACGATCACATGTGCGACCTTCGCGGGTGAAATCTCCAGCACTTGCTTGCTCCTCACCAGAACGCGGCTGACATCGGAATCCGATCACGAAGCGAAATTTCTGGCAAGTGCTCAAGGGCCAGGAAGCAGGTGGCGGATGTCCCTGAAGACAGCCTCGAACATGTCTGCGGTCAGACGCCGGGTATTCGTGTTGTAGCGGGAACAATGATAGCTGTCGAAGAGCACCGGCCCTCCAGCCAGTTCATGGCGTCTGCCATGAGCGAAGGAATGATGCGATCGTTTGCTGCCAAGCGCGGCGAGTGTGCTGTCATGAGCGATGCGCCCGAGCGCGAGAATGGCAGTGAGCCTGGGCATGGCATTGATGCGGCCCGCTAGGAAGCCGCGGCAGGTGGCGATTTCTGAAACGGTTGGCTTGTTCTGGGGCGGAACACAGCGCACCGCGTTGGAAATCATGCAGTCCTGCAACTCCAGCCCGTCGTCATGGCGTGCTGCGTAGTTTCCCTTTGCGAATCCGAATTTGAGCAACGTGGCGTAGAGCAGGTCGCCCGCATAGTCTCCAGTAAATGGGCGGCCAGTGCGGTTGGCTCCCTGCAGGCCGGGCGCTAGCCCCACGATCAGCAGACGCGCATCGGGGCTGCCGAAGGAAGCGACCGGCGCGTTGTGCCAGTCCGGCCTTGCTGCGCGGTTGGTTTGGCGGAATTCGGCGAGGCGCGCACACAAATCGCAATTTGGCGGCGGTTCCGCTGCGTCGGGCGGTCTGGCCATTTGACCGTCTCTCAGCGTGTGCGGAAGTCGTCTTCCACGTCGTAGCCGTCGTCTGCATGTTGCTGGGCGTATTGCCGGCGGCTGTCGTCCCGGTGCTGGCGCTCACCCGCGTTGCGCGCGATCTGTGGCGCAAGGTCGGCCAGCTCGATGAACTGGTCCGCCTGACGGCGCAATTCATCGGCTACCATCGGCGGCTGTGTTGCAAGTGTGGAGACCACGCTCACGCGCTTGCCCTTCTGTTGCAGAGCTTCCACGAGCGACCTGAAATCTCCGTCTCCGGAGAACAGGACCATATGGTCCAGGTGCTCCGCCAGCTCCATGGCATCGACGGCTAGCTCGATGTCCATGTTGCCCTTGATCTTGCGCCGGCCGAGCGCGTCGGTGAACTCCTTGGTGGGCTTGGTCACCATTGTGTAGCCGTTGTAGTCGAGCCAGTCGATGAGTGGACGGATCGAGGAATACTCCTGATCATCGGCCAGCGCCGTGTAGTACAGGGCCCGCACGAGCTGACCCTTGGAGCGGAACACCTCCAGCAGCCGCTTGTAGTCGATATCGAATCCGAGCGACTTCGTGGCCGCGTAGAGATTGGCCCCGTCGATGAACATGGCGATGCGTTCGTTGGGATAGAAAAGCATTGACAACAACCTCTATGAAAAATGAATAGCCAATATAACCGCCCAGAAGCCGGCATCGTTCCCGGCGCCGCTCCCGGACGCGCCGCACCTTACTTTGAGGGGTCGGGACACGTCCAGAACCGAGAAATTCCCGAGGCAGCAATTGATAGTTATCGCTCTGGGCTCCAACCGGACCGGAAAGTGGGGGCCACCTGACCGGACCCTCGCTGTCGCGCTGAAGAAACTGGTGCGAATGGGCGTGAAAATCCTTGCGGTTTCATCCCTTTACGAGACCGTGGGCGTGGTGCCTTCCGGCCGTCCTGGCGTCTTCGCCAACGCCGTGGCTATCGTAGCTTCGGGCCGATCCCCGGACGCCCTGATCGCCCTGCTGAAGTGGCTGGAAAAGGAGGCGGGACAGCGATCGGCCATGCCCTCAGGCCCTAGGCCACTGGATCTGGATCTGATCGACTGGCACGGACTGGTCCGTCATGCCCCCGCCAGTTCGGCGACAGGTCGCCGCAGCGGCCTGCCGCTGGTGTTGCCCCATCCCCGGCTGCGCTCAAGGCCCTTCGTGCTTGCGCCGCTGGCCGAGATAGCCCCTGGCTGGCGGCACCCGGTCACCCGCGAGACCGCACAGGTTCTGTGGCGCAAGATACGCCGCCAGCGTCCCGGCCGCGTACTGGCCCGCCGGCCCATGCCACCTTATGAC
>JAYZVT010000260.1:0-2928 GCA_036155355.1 Pseudomonadota bacterium | reverse complement strand
GAGAGACTGCATGTCATGCCCTTCCGCCATGACCGCCTCGTGGTGTTTGTTGACAAGGGGCACCTGTGGACCCAGCGCCGCAGCATCCGCCTGCGCGACGTGTCCGACCAAACGCTGATTTCCCGCGAGGCCGGCTCGACCACCCGCGCCGTCTTCGAGAACGCCATGACGGCCGAGGGCGTAACGCCCGCCAGCGTCCTGGAGATGGGCAGCCGCGAAGCGGTGCGCGAGGCCGTCGCCGCCGGCATGGGCATCGGCGTGGTCAGCGAGAGCGAGTTCGGCCACGACACGCGGCTGCACAAGCTGATTGTCTCCGACGTGAAGCTGAACGTGACCGAATGCGCCATATGCCGCCACGACAGCCGCGAGAATCCGGCGGTGTCGGCCTTCTATGCCGTCATTCGCGAGCTGGCGGATGTCGCCCACGCTTCGGCCGCCTGAGCGAACAAGGGCAGGACGGGCATGGAAGCGGAAATCGTCGCGCTGGTGCTCGCTTCGGCGATGCTCCATCCGGTCTGGAACCTGATCCTCAAGAAAGAGCCGGACCCCGAGCTGGGCTATCTCGGCCTGACGGTGACGCTGGCTCTCATCGGCCTCGCCCAGTCGCTGGCGAGCGGCAACGATTTCTCCGCCATACTGTCGGTCCTGCCGCTGGTTGCCCTGTCATGGGCAGGGCAGGTGCTCTATGGCACCTGTCTCACCGCCACCCTGTCGCGCGGCGACCTGTCGGCCTACTACCCCATCATCCGCGCATCGCCGCTTTTCGTCGTTGCCGCGGGCGTACTCGTCATGGGCCGTCACTATCCCTGGCCGGTGCTGCTGGGCATCGCCATGGCGGTCGCGGGTGGATTCCTGCTGCTCTACCGGCGCGGTACGTCTTTCCTTGACGATCCGGCGACCCTCGGCCTGGCGCTCGCCGCAATGTCCGGTACCGGTATCTACTCCATCGCCGACGCGCAGATGATGCAGACGCTGACCCCGCAGATGCAGATGTTCGTCGTCGAGGGATTGCTGGTGCCTTTCTACCTGTCCCGCTATCTGATCCGCGCCCGTCGCCGGGATATCGTCGATGACAGGCACATCGCCCGGCGCCTGGCCTTCCTCTTCCTGCCTGGCCTGCTGGCCTATGTCTCCTACTATCTGATCCTGCTCGCTTACCAGTGGGGCGGCGAGGTCGCAGCCGTCACCGCAATCCGGCAGGCGTCGATACCGGTATCCGTTCTTCTCGGCGGCTATTTCCTGCGCGAGGGCGCCATGCTGCGCCGCTTCGGCGCTGCCGGGCTTCTCGCGTTGGGGATCGTCGTGATCGCGCTCTACGGCTGAGGTCAGGCCCGCACCCGCGCCGACTTCGGATCATAGGCGGGCCGCAGATGCGCCTTCGCGGATACGCGCTCCCCGGCGATGTCGATCTCGTAGCGGCCCGACTCCACAAAGCTCTTGTCCACCCCGTCCGCGCAATGGACGTAGCCGAGGCCGACCGCGGCGCCGAGCGTGTGCCCGAAAGCCGCCGATTTCAGGTCGCCCACCGGCACGCCATCGCGCAGCACCAGTTCGCCGCCCCACAGCACCGGCTCCCCATCTTCCAGGACGAACTGCACCAGCCGACGCTTTACGCCGTCCCGCTTTTGCGTCAGCAGGGCGTCGCGTCCGGTGAATGGGATGTTCTTGTCGAAATTGACCGCGAATCCGAGGCCCGCCTCGAGCGGTGTGTCGTCGGGGGTCAGCTCGTGGCCCCAGGCGCGATAGGCCTTCTCCAGGCGCAGCGACTCCAGCGCGTAGTAGCCCGCATGGACGAGCCCCAGCGCCTCGCCGGCGCGAACGATGTCTTCATAGACACCAGCCGCGAATTCCACCGGCACATACAGTTCCCATCCCAGTTCACCCACATAAGTCATGCGGTGGGCGCGCACGCTGGCATGGCCGATCCCGATGTCGCGCGCCGTGGCGAAGGGAAAGGCCGCGCTGGACAGGTCCGCGTCGCTCACCAAGGACAGCAGCTCGCGCGACCTGGGCCCCATGATCCCGAACACGGCATAGGCAGACGTGACATCGGCCACCGTGGCGCAATCCGCGCCGATGTTGCGCGCCAGCCAGTCGCGGTCACGCACCGCCTGCGCCGAGCCGGTGACGACAAGGAAGCTCTGCTCGTCGAGACGCGTCACCGTAAGATCGCTTTCATAACCGCCGCGTGCGTTCAGCAGCCCCGTATAAACGCAAGCTCCGGGCTCCACCGCAACGTCGTTGGCGCAGATGCGCTGCAGCGCAGCTTCGGCGTCGCGCCCCTGCACCAGCAGTTTGGCGAAGGAAGACTGGTCAAACAGCGCCACGCCCTCGCGCGTGGCCTTGTGCTCGGCCGCCGCCCAGCCGAACCAGTTCTGCCGCTTGAAGCCGTAGTCGATCCGCGCCTCCGCAGGGGAGGGTGCGTAAAACAGCGGCCTCTCCCATCCCATCTTGGAGCCGAAGCAGGCGTTGCGTTCCTTGAGCCGGTGATAGACGGGCGAGCGGCGCAGGGGCCGGCCGGCCTCGACCTCCTTGTTCGGCCACGGCATCACGTAGTGGAGGCCGAGCGTTTCCTTGACCCGGTCCTTCAGCCAGCGGTCGTTGCCCTGGAATGGCGCGAAGCGGCGGACGTCCACCGGCCACACGTCGCTGGTCGGCGAGCCATTGACGATCCACTCGGCCAGTGCCGATCCCGCGCCGCCGGCGCTGGCGATGCCCATGGAGTTGAAGCCGGCGCCGACGAAGAAATTGCGCAGCGTCGGCGCCTCGCCGAGCATGAAATAGCCATCCGGCGTGAAACTCTCCGGGCCGTTGACGAACTGCTTGACGTCCGCGGTCTCCAGCGCCGGCACCCGGATCAGCGCATTCTCCATCAGGATTTCGAACTGGTCCCAGTCGTCCTCCAGCAGCGTGAACTCGAAATCGTCC
>JAYZVT010000259.1:0-5317 GCA_036155355.1 Pseudomonadota bacterium | reverse complement strand
TGGACATCCACCGGCAGCGAGGTGGACAGGCCGTTGGGATAGACGAGATGGGTGTCGAGCCCCTCCGGCTCCAGGAACAGCTGATGCCCGTCCCGGTCACCGAAGCGGAAGATCTTGTCCTCGATCGAGGGGCAATAGCGCGGGCCAACGCCTTCGATCTGCCCGGAATAAATGGGCGCGCGATCCAGATTGGCGGCAATGATCCCGTGCGTGCGCGAGGTGGTGTGTGTGATATGGCAGTCGATCTGCGGCTGGTCGATCCGGCCGGTCAGGAAGGAGAAAGGAATCGGCGGAATATCGCCCGGCTGGCGAGCGAGGGACGCCCAATCGATCGTGCGGCCATCAAGGCGCGGAGGCGTTCCGGTCTTGAGGCGGCCCATACGCAGGCCGAGTCCATAGAGGCGCTCCGAAAGTCCGAGCGCCGGCGCTTCGCCGTGCCGCCCAGCCGGAATGCGCGTCTCGCCGATGTGGATCAGGCCGTTCAGGAAAGTGCCCGTGGTCAGGACGACAGACCGGCAACGGAATTCACGGCCGTCAGTCGAACGCACGCCGGCGACCGAACCATTTTCGACTACGAGATCGTCCACCGCCGCTTCGATGACCGAAAGGCCCGCGACGCCGGAAATCGCCTCCTGCATGGCCTGGCGATAGAGCTCGCGGTCGGCCTGGGCGCGCGGGCCCTGCACGGCAGCCCCGCGCGAACGGTTCAGCACGCGGAACTGGATGCCGGCCCTGTCCGTCACGCGCCCCATCAGTCCGTCGAGCGCATCGATCTCGCGTACCAGATGTCCCTTGCCGAGACCCCCAATGGCCGGGTTGCAGGACATTTCGCCGATGGTGTCGAAGCGATGGGTCAGCAGCGCGGTCGCCGCGCCCATGCGAGCAGCCGCGGCGGCCGCCTCGCAGCCGGCATGGCCGCCGCCAAAGACGATGACGTCGAAGTGCAAATTGCCGGTGTCATGCTTCATGGCGCGCAGTCCTACCGATTCCCTGCGGTGGCGTCAAAGCCGCGCTCCCGGAAGGAATGTTTCACGTGAATCAATCCGGGAAGGGCGGGCAGGCGGAGGACATGTTTCACGTGAATCATTCCAGGTCGCTTCCTCTGTGGAAAAGTTTCACGTGAAACAGCCGGCCATTTCCAGCCTATTTGCCGATGCAGAACTCGGCAAACAGCCGGTCAAGGATGTCCTCGACGTCGCTGGCGCCGGTGATCCGCCCAAGCGCGCGCGAAGCCATACGCAGGTCTTCGGCGCGCAGTTCCAGATCCTGCCAGCTACCGGCACCAAAACGCTTCAGCGCGGCGCGGCAAGCGGATAGCTCCTGCCGGTGGCGGGAGCGGGTGACGACCGCCTCCTCGGCACCCTCGAGGAAAGTGGCGGCCCGGTCCGCAAGCCCCGACTCGAGAGCTGCCAGTCCCGCGCCGGTGCTGGCGGACAGGGTTAACCAAAGGTTAACGCCAGGCGGTGGCGCCGGTGACGCGAGATCCGATTTGTTGGCTACCAAAAGGACCTGTGCATGCCCCCCGCTCAGCCTGAGATCAGGCACCCATTCGGGAGCGGTCAGATCAATGATCCAGAGAACCAGATCCGCATCGGCCGCGCGCGCGAGCGTGCGACGGATACCCTCCGCCTCGACGCCGCCGCGGGCCGCACGGATCCCGGCGGTGTCCATGACGACCGCAGGCCAGCCGCGCAGTTCCAAATGAACTTCAATGACATCGCGCGTCGTACCGGCCTCTGTTGAGACGATCGCGGCGTCGCACCCGGCAAGCGCATTCAGGAGGCTCGACTTGCCCGCGTTGGGCGCGCCGGCAAGCACCACCCGGAAGCCTTCGCGCAGACGCTCAGCTCCGGCGCCCGTCGCAAGCACCGCACCAATCTCATTGCAAACTATGGTGGCGATCCCGCTCGCTTCCGAAGCCACGTTGGCTGGGACATCGGGCTCATCGGAAAAATCGAGCGCCGCCTCCACCAGCGCCTGAGCCCGAAGCAGCCTTTCGCGCCAGTCCTCGAAACGCCCACGGGCGCTTCCCGCCGACTGGCGCAAAGCCTGCCGGCGCTGAGCGGCCGTCTCCGCGTCGATGAGATCGGCAAGGCCCTCGACCTGGGTCAGGTCGATGCGGCCGTTCTCGAACGCACGCCGGGCGAACTCGCCCGCTTCGGCCAGACGCAAGCCCTCCATGCCGCCCAATGCATCCAGCAACCCGGCGATCACGGCACGACCGCCATGGACGTGCAGCTCGACCACGTCTTCGCCGGTAACGCTGCCTGGGCCGGGGAACCACAACACCAGCGCACGGTCCAGTTCCTCCCGGCTGAGCGGATGGCGAAGGCGGCGCAGCGAGGCGCGCCGCGGCGGCGGCAGGGTGCCCGCAAGAGTTTCCAGGGCATCGCCTGCGCGACTGCCGGACAGGCGAATAACCGCCACGCCGGCCCGCCCCGCACCACTCGACAGGGCATAGATGGTGTCATTCGTCCCGGTCATCTGGAGATCGCCGGTTCCTCGGAGAAGCCGCATCCACTAGGCTGCCATAGCCCATTCCCCCCGGCCTTTGGAGTCCGCGCATGTCGCACAACCGCCTTACCCAGGCGACCAGCCCATACCTGCTCCAGCACAAGGACAATCCCGTCCACTGGTGGCCGTGGGGTGAGGAGGCACTCGCCGAAGCCAGGCAGTCCGGCAAGCCGATCCTGCTGTCGGTTGGATATGCCGCCTGCCACTGGTGCCACGTCATGGCCCATGAGAGCTTCGAGAATCCCGAGATCGCCGCGGTGATGAACGAGCTGTTCGTCAACATCAAGGTGGACCGCGAGGAGCGCCCCGACGTGGACGCCATCTACATGCAGGCGCTGCATCACATGGGCGAGCAGGGCGGCTGGCCGCTGACCATGTTCCTCACTCCGGATGCCAAACCGTTTTGGGGCGGCACCTATTTTCCCGACAAGCCCCGCTATGGCAGGGCGGGCTTCCCGCAGATCCTGCGCGAGGTCGCCCGCATCTATCGCGAGGAGCCGGACAAGATTACCCACAACACTTCGGCGCTGACCGAGGCTCTCGCCCCGCGGCGCGGTCCACAGGCGCAAGGGCAAATAACCGAGGGCCTGCTCGCTGACGCGGCGCGGCGTCTTACCGCTCTTTTCGACTCGCAACATGGCGGGCTGCAAGGGGCGCCCAAATTCCCGCAGTCGCCCTTGCTCGATTTCCTCTGGCGGGCCGCGATCCGCTACGCCGACGCAGATGCCCGCGACGCTGTCCTGCTCACACTCACAAACATCTGCCAAGGCGGCATCTACGATCATCTGCGCGGGGGCTTCGCCCGCTATTCGGTCGATGCACAATGGCTGGTGCCGCATTTCGAGAAGATGCTCTACGACAACGCCCAGCTCATCGACGCCCTAACCGAGGCATGGCGCGAGACGCGCGATCCGCTCTATGCCGAACGGGTCTCGGAGACCATCGGCTGGCTTATCGACGAAATGCAGCTCGGGGACGGCGGCTTCGCCTCATCCCTCGACGCCGACAGCGGAGGCGAAGAAGGCAGGTTCTATGTCTGGAGCCTTGCAGAGATCACCGAATTCCTCGGGGCTGAGGACGGTGCCTTTTTCGCCGGTGTCTACGACATCTCCAAAGCTGGCAATTTCGAAGGGCAAAACATCCCAAACAGGTTGCACTCGGGAGACCGCCTGAGCGACGCCGATGAGACCCGCCTCGCCAAACTCCGCGCCAGGCTGCTCGAACGCCGGGCCAGGCGAATCCGGCCCGGCTTCGACGACAAGGTCCTCGCCGACTGGAACGGTCTCGCCATCGCCGCTCTGGCAAAGGCCGGATTCGTCTTCGCACGCAGCGACTGGACCGACGCGGCCAGCCGGGCCTATTCTTTTATCCGTACACGGATGATATCAGACGGACGCCTTCTGCACGCCTGGCGCGGCGGACATGTCCAGCCAACCGCCATTGCCACCGACTACGCGAACCTGATCCGGGCGGCACTGGAACTGATTGGCACGGGCCAGGCCGGTTCCTGTCTGGAGGATGCCAAGGCCTGGGCTGCACAACTTGATGCGCACTATTGGTCCGACGACCTTGGTGGCTACTGCCTGACCGCCGACGACGCAAGCGATCTTATCGTCCGTCCCTTCAACGGACATGACGAAGCAACGCCAAATGCCAACGGCACCATGCTTTCCAACCTCATGCGGCTGTATCTGCTTACAGGCGACGAGCAATATCGCAGACGCGCCGACACGATGCTGGCTGCCTTCACCGGAGAAGTCGCCCGCAATCTCTTCGGTCACGGGTCCATGCTCGCGGGCGCCATGGACGTGATCGCGCCGCGACACATCACCATCGCCGCCGACCCGCAAGGAACACTTGCCGCATGCCTGCGGGAACTGTCCATGCCTGGAGCGCAGGCCCAGTTCGTCGGTCCCGATGCCGAACTGCCACCCCATTCCCCGGCTGCGGGCAAGGGCATGGCTGGCGGCGCCCCCGCCGCCTATGTGTGTGTTGGTCCGGTCTGCGCGCCACCGGTGCTCACCCCAGAGGCGTTCAAATTAGTACTGAAGGAATGGCGCGAGGCGAAGCCTGCAACCTGATCTCAGTCCGAACGGCAGGCCTTGATGAATGCAGCCAATGGCCGCTTCTGCGCGCCCGAGGCGTCAAAATTCTCCGCCGCGAGCCAGCCCTCGAAGGCACTCTTCAGCGCGGGCCATTCGCTGTCGAGGATGGAAAACCAGGCGGTGTCGCGGTTGCGCCCGCGCACGACCATGTGTTGGCGGAAGATGCCCTCGAAGGTGAAACCGAGACGTTCCGCCGCGCGCCGCGAGGGCCAGTTCAGGCTATCGCATTTCCACTCGTAGCGGCGGTATCCCAGCTCGTCGAAGGCGCGGGACATGAGGAGATACATGGCCTCGGTGGCGGCCGCACTGCGCTTCAGATCCGGAGCGTAGCGGATATTGCCCACTTCGATAACGCCGTTGGCAGGATCGATCCGCATTAGCGCAGCCACGCCCGCCGCCTTTCCGGTCGCCGCATCGATGATGGCGTGGAACAGCGGGTCGTCCTTTGCCGACACCTCGCGCACCCAGGCCTCGAACGCACCGAGCGTCGTGAATGGGCCGTAACCCGAATACATCCACTGATTGAAATCCCGGGAGTTCGCCTCGAAAAGTCCGGCGGCATGACGGTCCGCGTCGAGCGGCTCCAGCCGGCAATAGCGGCCCTCGATTGGGGTGCGTGGTGGCAGCGGGCGAGGTGTCCAGCCACATACCTCCGGACCTGCCGCAAGCTCCCCGGACGCCGCGTCGGCCCGCCGGCG
>JAYZVT010000258.1:0-2524 GCA_036155355.1 Pseudomonadota bacterium | reverse complement strand
ACGTCGCGACTTCCACTGGACAGCGCGCCCCGCGCCGGCCGCAGCTCATTGTTCCTTTGGCCGCAAACGGCATCTGATTTAACAAACAGTGGCGCCGGAAGTTCCGAACTGGCAACGGCAACAACGCGTTACATGCCGGGGTGGAGACGGCTTTGCCCGTTCGCCTCACAGACGCTATAGATGGTCAAAACCGCTCGGGGAAACGCATCATGAACCTGAATTCTCTCGCCCTCGCGCGCATCGAGCGCGGCGAAGGACCCATCCGTGTCGGCCTCATCGGCGCCGGCAAGTTCGGCTCCATGTTCCTCAATCAGGTGCCGACCAGCCCGGGGCTGACCGTCTCAGCCATCGCCGATCTGTCGCCGGACCGTGCCCGCGATGCCTGCCGCACTGTTGGCTGGAGCGATGACAGGATCAAGGCAACGGCCTTCGTGGAGGACGGACGCGAACTGGCGAAGCGCGACGACGTGGACGTGGTGCTTGAGGTAACGGGATCGCCGGCCGCGGGCATAAGACATGCGCGCGCCGCCTTCGCCAATGGCAAGCACATCGTCATGGTCAATGTCGAGGCGGACGTGCTCGCCGGCCCCCTGCTCGCCCGCGAGGCGGCCAGCGCCGGCGTGGTCTATTCCAAGGCCTATGGCGACCAGCCCGCGCTCGTCTGCGAGATCGTCGATTGGGCGCGCGCCGCCGGTTTTGAAGTGGTTGCCGCCGGCAAGGGCACCAAGTACCAGCCGCACTTCCATGCCTCCACTCCTGATACCGTTTGGGACCACTACGGTCTGAGCGCCGCGCAGGCCAAGGCCGCGGGCATGAACCCGCAGATGTTCAATTCGTTCCTCGATGGCACCAAGTCAGGCATCGAGATGACGGCCATCGCCAACGCCACCGGTCTCAAGCCGCCTCCCGACGGTCTCGCCTTTCCCGACGTGCCCACGGATGAATTGCAGGACAAGCTGATCCCCCAGGCCGATGGCGGGCTGCTCGCCGACAAGGGCCAGGTCGAGGTGGTGTCATCGGTCTACCGTGACGGGCGTGAGATGCCGAACAACCTGCGCTGGGGTGTTTATGCGGTGTTCGAGGCCCCCAACGACTACGCGCGCGCCTGCTTCAAGCAGTATGGATTGAAGACAGATCCATCGGGAAAATACTCGGCCATGTACCGGCCCTATCACCTGATCGGGCTGGAGCTGGGCATATCCGCCCTCTCCGCGGTGCTGCGCCGCGAGCCCACGGGCCACACGCGCAATTTTGTCTCCGACGTGGTTTCTGTAGCCAAGCGCGACCTGAAGCAGGGCGAAATACTTGACGGCGAAGGCGGCTACACCGTCTGGGGCAAGGCGCAACCTGCCACGAAGAGCCTGCAATTTGGCGCGCTACCCATCGGTCTCGCCCATGGCGTCAAGCTGAAGCGCAGCATCCGCGAAGGCGAGGTCGTCCGCTGGCAGGACGTGACCGCCGACGAGGCCGCCGACGCGGTAAAAACGCGCCGGGCGATGGAGAAGGCATTTTCGTAGATTGCTGAACAGATTGACCTACTGCTCGCGGCCTCGCAGGAAGGCACCCGCCCGCATCGAGCTAACTTTCGGGCACCCCTGCTTTGCGAAGACCCTCAAGAAACAGCTTCAGGCTCGCAGTATCTTCCACGAAGCTGAGGTCACGCAACTTTTCGAGCGTCACCGGCTGGTTCAGTCCCTCAAGCTCTGAAACTTCCCAGGCAGCATTCTCCCTCTTGCCCAGGTGGCCATATGTGGAGAGCAGCCAGGCATGCATCCAAGTGACGTTCGGATTGCGCTTGCTCGCTTCCGAAAAGCTTTTCTCGGCGATTTCGAAGCGTGCGAGCAGGAATTGCGAGACACCAAGTGTATGCAGGTACCAGAATGGATGATGTGGATTGATCTGAATCGCCTTTTCGATTGCGTTCAGCGCCTCGCCGGGCCGCCCGACGGTACTGAGCACATTGGCAAGCAACGCGTAACCGTCGGCATAGTTCGGATCCAGTCTGACCGCCCGTTCAAGTTCTTCAATTGCGCGGCCATAGTCTCGATGAGGTGGCCGGGCCCGGGCATACACACGCCCAAGCGACCACCGCGCCTGCGGGAGATCCGCGTCGAGTTCCACCGACTTTCTGGCCAGGGCGAGCGTCTTTTCAACCTGCGCGTCCCCGCCTTCGGCCCAGCTGTTTTCCTGCGCCAGGCTGTATGCCAGCGCTAGATGCCCATACGCCATCGCGAATTTCGGATCGAGTTCTATGGCGAGGCTGAAAAGTCGGCGCGATTCCTCGTTGCCTTCGCGCGTAAAGTAACTCTCCTGTTGCAGGCCGCGCAGATACAGGTCGTATGCCTCGGGATTGTCCGTGGGATGTCTGGCGAGCCTCTGCTCCTCGCGAACGCTCAATTTGACCTTGAGAGACTGGACAATCTTGGCCCGCACTTCATCCTGCAACACAAGTATCTGTCCCCAATCCCTGTCGAAACGCTCAGCCCAGATGTGATTACCCGACAACGTATCGATGAGCTGCGTG
>JAYZVT010000257.1:0-4686 GCA_036155355.1 Pseudomonadota bacterium | reverse complement strand
GGCGCGCTGGGTCGACTTGTGCCGGCTGAACGTAGGTCTGCCGCGCTTGCGCTTGCCAGCACAGGGGGATCGACCGGGCAGTTTCTGGTGATTCCCTATGGTCAATACCTGATCGACACCATGGGATGGTCACAAGCGCTGCTCGTGATCGCAGGTTTGGCCGCTCTAATGTCACCTCTTGCACTATTTTTTTCAGGCTTGGGAACATCAGGTTCCGAAGGATCGCAGACGACGGTTGAACATGGCTTGCGCCATGCGCTGCGCGAGGCAATTCACAGCAAAAGTTTCTGGTATCTCAATATTGGATTTGGCGTATGCGGATTCCAAGTCCTGTTCATTGCGGTACACTTTCCCGCCTATATCGTCGATGTCGGACTGCCGCCGCAGATTGGCGCCCTTGCGCTGGCACTTATCGGCTTCTTCAACATCCTGGGAACGATGGCATGCGGCTATGCCGCACCAAGATTTGGCAGAAAGTATCTGCTGAGCGGCTTGTATGTACTGCGCAGTGTCACAATCGCAGGATTGCTAACTTTCTCTCCGTCGATCGGCACAGTGCTGGTTGTAGCTTCAGTTCTTGGCCTGCTTTGGCTTGGCACGGTCCCGGTGACAGGAGACCTTGTAGCGAACCTTTTTGGCGCACGGTACATGTCAAGCCTGTTCGGCATTGTATTTCTGAGTCACCAGATTGGTGGTTTCGTCGGTGTCTGGGCTGGCGGCCTGATCTTCGGGCTAACACATTCGTATGACGCAATCTGGTACACGTGCATAGGTCTCGGAATCATTGCAGGTATCGTTCATCTGCCCATTTCCGAGCGGCGTTCTGAGCCCCATTTGATCGATTCCACTCCAACGGTAGGCGGGCGATGAACACCATCCTCCTGCGTCCCGTACTGGTCATCACTGCGCCCGCGCAACCGTAACTCGGAGGCATAATTGACCCACAAGATCGGCCATTTCATCGGCGGCAAGACGGTCGCAGGCGCCAGCAAGCGATTCGGCGACGTCTACAATCCGAGCACCGGGGAGGTGCAGGCGAAAGTGGCGCTGGCGTCGGCCAGGGAGCTGGACGGGGCGGTACAGAATGCGCTCAAGGCGCAGCCCGGCTGGGCGGCGACCAATCCGCAGCGCCGCGCGCGCGTGCTGCTCGAATTCTACAATCTCTGCATGAAGGAAATAGATTCGCTGGCGAAGTTGCTTTCCAGCGAGCACGGCAAGACGGTGCCGGACGCCAAGGGCGATCTGCAGCGCGGAATCGAGGTGGTGGAATTCGCCATCGGCGCGCCACATCTGCTCAAGGGCGAATTTACCGACGGGGCGGGTCCCGGCATCGACATGTATTCGCTGCGCCAGCCGCTCGGCGTGGTCGCGGGCATCACGCCGTTCAACTTTCCGGCGATGATCCCGATGTGGATGTTCGCGCCGGCGATAGCCTGCGGCAATGCCTTCATCCTCAAGCCGTCGGAACGAGATCCTTCCCTACCCATGCGGCTGGCGGAACTGGCCATCGCGGCGGGCCTGCCCGAGGGCATTCTCAACGTGGTCAATGGCGACAAAGAGGCGGTGGACGCGATCCTCCAGCACCCCAGGATCGACGCGGGCAGCTTCGTCGGCTCCACACCGATCGCCCACTACGTCTACAAGACCGGCGCCGACCATGGCAAACGCATGCAGTGCCTTGGCGGCGCCAAGAACCACATGATCGTCATGCCGGACGCGGACATGGACCAGGCCGTGGATGCGCTGATCGGCGCAGGCTACGGCTCGGCGGGCGAGCGCTGTATGGCGGTGTCGGTAGCGGTGCCTGTGGGCGAGGAAGCGGCAGACGCGCTGCTGGAGCGCCTGGTGCCGCGCGTCGAGGGTCTGAAGATCGGTCCAAGCCACGACGCCGATGCGGACTACGGCCCCGTGGTGTCGCGGCAGCACCTGGACCGGATCAAGGCTTACGTGGATTCCGGGCAGAAGGAAGGCGCGGAGCTGCTGGTGGACGGACGCGGCTTCAAGATGCAGGGCTACGAGAACGGATTCTTCATGGGCGGCTGCCTGTTCGACAAGGTGACGACCGGCATGAAGATCTACAAGGAGGAGATCTTCGGGCCGGTATTGTCGGTGGTGCGCGCCAAGAACTATGACGAGGCGCTGCGGCTGCCGAACGAGCACGAGTTCGGCAATGGCGTGGCCATATTCACCCGTGACGGCGACGCGGCGCGGGACTTCGCCGCCCGCGCGCAGATCGGCATGGTCGGCATCAACGAGCCGATCCCGGTGCCGCTCGCCTATCACTCCTTCGGTGGCTGGAAGCGCTCCATGTTTGGCGCGCACAACCAGCACGGACCCGATTCCATCCGTTTCTTCACCCGCATCAAGACGGTGACGGCACGCTGGCCCTCGGGCATCAAGGACGGCGCGGAATTCTCGATCCCGACGATGAAATAAGGCGAAGGACCGTCGTGCACGTCCGGAGCGCATCGAAGGAACGCGGCGATGGATGACGGGCCGCTCAAGCGCTACCGGGCAATGATCGATGCCGGAGAACTGCGCGCCGACCCTGCGCAGTCTCTGGCCGCGGAGAAGCTGCAGGTCCTTGCCAATCGTCTGGCGACATTCAGGGCAGCGGCCAAGGGCGACTTCTTTTCGTTCTTCTCGCGCAAGCGCGCGCCTGCCCCGCAAGGCCTCTACATGTTCGGCGGCGTGGGACGCGGCAAGACCATGCTCATGGACCTGTTCTTCGACAGCGTTGCCTTCGCGCCCAAGCGGAGGACGCATTTCCACGAGTTCATGGGCGAGGTTCATGAACTGATCGGACGCTTCCGGCGGATGCACAAGGGCGATCCGATACCGCTGGTGGCGGAGGCGATCGCTTCCGAGGCAAGCCTGATCTGCTTCGACGAAATGCATGTCACCGACATTGCCGATGCCATGATCCTCGGCCGACTGTTCGAGGCGCTGTTCGGCGGCGGCGGCGTCGTCGTGGTGGCGACATCGAACAGTGCGCCGGACGATCTGTACAAGGATGGGCTGAACCGGTCGCTTTTACAGCCCTTCGTGGTCAAAATCAAGAACCGGATGGAAAACCAGCAGCTGGAAGCGGCGACGGACTACAGGATGGAGAAACTGCGCGGGACCGAGCTGTATTTCAGTCCGGCGAATACGGCGGCGAGGAAGAAGATGCGGGCGGCATGGAAACGCCTTACGGGCAGGGAAAGGGGCACTCCGCAGAGCATCGAGATGAAGGGGCGGAAAATCGGCGTGCCGGAAGCCGCGCTTGGGGTGGCGCGGTTCGACTTCGAGGATCTATGCGGGGCGCCGCTCGGTGCGAACGACTATCTCGCCATTGCGCGCCAGTATCACACGCTGCTGGTGGAGGGGATCCCGGTCTTTGCACAGAAGCACCGCAATCAGGCCCGTCGGTTCATCAATCTGATTGACGTGCTTTACGACAACGGCGTGCGGCTGGTGGCCTCGGCGGCGGCCGAGCCGGAAAAGCTCTACCGCATTCCGGGGCCGTCAATGTTCGAACGCACCGCCTCGCGGCTGATCGAAATGCGATCGGACGCCTATTTGGCTGGCAATGTATCGGACTGAGCTGAGTTAGCGCAGGGCCGAAAGAAGGAAGAACATTAGCGCCGACAGTGCCGCCGCCGCGGGTACCGTAATCAGCCAGGCGGCGATGACCACGGCGAAATGCGATCGCCGCACGAGCTTGCGGCGGATCAGTTCGTCCGGATCGGGCTTCTTGCCCTCCACCTCTTTCATGCTGACCTTTCCTGACCTCGCTTTCGCGGCCACGTAGCGGCGACGTCGGGCGGAATGGGTTGTGTAGTATTCGCGGAAGAAACCAACTCCGAAGACCGCGCCTACGGCAATGTGGGTGGAGCTGACCGGCAGGCCGAGGGCGGAGGCGACTATCACAGTGATCGCCGCGGAGAGCGCAACACAGTAGCCGCGCATGGGATTCATCTTGGTGATCTGCTCTCCGACCATGCGGATCAGCTTAGGTCCATAGAGCATCAGGCCGAGGCTGATTCCGATGGCGCCGATCAGCATGATCCATGGGGGGATACCGACCTTGGCCGTCACCGCCCCTTCCTGTGCCGCATGGAGGATGGCAGCTAGCGGTCCCACCGCGTTGGCAACGTCATTGGCTCCATGAGCAAAGGAAAGCAGAGCCGCGGAACATATGAGTGGAAAATGGAAAAGCCGCCGCAGGGACTGGTTGCGGTTCGGCATTCCTTCCGACAGGCGCCGGACCCAGGGCCTGGACATTGCCCAGGCCAGCCCGAACACGCACAGGCCGATCAGTAGCAGCATCGCGGCGCCGGGACGCCAGATCTTGCCGAGGCCCTTCATGACCAAGTAGCAGGAAAAGGCGGCGGCCATTAGCGACAGCAGCACCGGCACCCAGCGCCGGGCCGCGGCGATCTTGTCGTCGGTGTAGATGATGCGGGTCTTGATGAAGGCGAGGAACAGCGCGGCAATGGCGCCACCGAGGACCGGAGAAACGACCCAGCTCGCCGCTATCGCCCCCATTGTCTTGAACTGGACTGCGGATATGCCGGCGGCGGCGATGCCCGCGCCGGCCACGCCGCCCACAACCGCATGAGTTGTCGAGACCGGCGCTCCGATCCAGGTGGCGAGATGCACCCACATGGCGGAGGACAGCAGCGCCGCCATCATCGCCCAGAC
>JAYZVT010000256.1:0-6463 GCA_036155355.1 Pseudomonadota bacterium | reverse complement strand
GATCAAGAAGCGCCTGAAGCCGGGCGGCGTCATCGCCCAGAATATCGAGCCTTCCACCATGCTGTTCGACAAGGCGCATGCGACCATGCTGTCGGTCTTTGAGAATGTGGATCTCTTCCCTGCCGGCGGCAATGTTGTCGCCATCGGTTATGACGGTCCGCGCAAGCCGAAGGCGGAGTTGGAAGCGGCCGCCGCAACGCTCCAGCAGAAGCTGAAGCTCAGATACGACCTGCGCGAAGTCGTCGCCACCCGCGAGATCCTGCCACCACCGGCCGGCGACGTGGTTCCTCTGACCGACGACTTCGCGCCTGTAAACGCGCTGAAGGAAATCCCCAGCAAGAACAAGAAGTGGAACTAACGGCGCATGCGCGCCTGTTGGGGAAAAACATGTCAGCTACACCGCCGCGCATCAACGAGTACCTGCTCCTCACCGCTGCTTTCATGGTCGGAGCAGTTGTCATGTCACTGGAGATGCTGGCGAGCCGCTATCTCAATCCCTATTTCGGCGGAACCATCTTTACCTGGGCCGCACTTATTTCGGTTGTGCTCTTTGCGCTGATGGCGGGCTATTACCTGGGCGGCGCCGCGGCTGACCGTCTGAGCTACAAGCCGCTTCTTGAGACATGCATCATCGTCGCGGCGGTCTATATCCTGCTGCTGCCGTTGTTTGTCGATGCCACGCTCGAAGCTGCGGTAACTTCCATTGACAATCTGGGCCTGGCCGCCCTCGTCGGGGCACTCGTCGTTACCTTTGTCCCTGTCACCTTCCTTGCCACTTTTACACCCATTGCCATCAAGTATTCCCTGCACTCACTCAACCGCTCGGGCCGAGTATCCGGCATTGTCTTCGCCGTGGCCACCGCCGGAAACATCGTGGGTACCCTAGGCACGTCCTTTTTCCTGATACCCGCCTTCGGCACCCGCTTCCTCACCGAAATGCTCGGAACCGTACTTTTCCTGTCAGCGGGAGTTGTGAGGCTGTCACGCCGCCAGCCCCGCACATAGCGAGACTATTTCCTGCGGATCTCCGCGCAGGTTCCGGTTGCAAAGAGCTTGTCCCGAGGGGATAGTTGCCTTTCTGGAATCGCGTATCCGGTTCGATCCATGCCGCAGACCCAATACACGACGCGCGACGTGCTCGCCGCCAATGCCGCCTTCTACGCCGCCTTTCGTTCGGGCGACCTGCAGGCGATGGAAAGTTTGTGGTCGCGCAGCCGCGACGTATGCATTTACCATCCGAGCCAGCGGGGCATAGAAGGCCGGGAGGCCGTCATGCGCTCCTGGCGCGACATCCTCCTTGATGGCGCACCGCCCATGATCTACCCGGTCGACCCGATCGCAATACTTGGCGGCTCGGTTGCCCTTGTAGTGTGTGAGGAAGATATAGAGGGCCGTCGTCTGATCGCGACAAACGTCTTCGTGCGCGAGGATGGGGGCTGGCGGCTGACCCAGCATCACGCTACCGGGCTGGCCCTTGACGCCAAGGGATCCGCGCAGGACAGGCCGAGCCGCTAGGCTTTCCTCAGATACACCGCCCTCCATCCACCTCAAGGCAGACACCGGTGAGGAATTTCGCTTCGCCGCTGCACAGGAACAGTGCTGCGTCCGCGATGTCCCTCGGCGTGCTCATGCGCCCAAGCGGAATGGTGGAGACGAATTTTGCTCGCAGCTCCGGCGTATCCGTGCCGCCCATGAATTCCTTGAGCAGCCCGGTTTCACCGATCACCGGGTTGATCGCACAGACGCGAATGCGCTCGGGAGCGAGTTCTGCGGCCATCGAGCGGGTCAGCGTGATCGCAGCGCCCTTGGAACCATTGTACCAGGTGAGACCGGGACGTGGCCGCACGCCTGCCGTTGAGGCGATGTTGAGGATAACGCCGCCGCCACGCCGCATCATCGCCGGCACGCCATGAATGGCCCCGTGATACAGGCTTTTGACGTTGACCGCGTAGATGCGATCAAATTCCTGTTCGCTGACTTCAAGCATTGGCTTGTTGCGATGGGTCCAGCCGGCGTTGTTGACGAGGATATCGAGGCCGCCGAACTGCTTTTCCGCCACCGCCACCCTGGCTTGTGCGCCGCTGCCGGTGGAGACATCCGCGTGAATGTAGACGGCTTCGGGCACCGACCCGGCAACCGCCTTTCCCGCGTCGTCGTCTATGTCAGCGACAACCACGCGTGCGCCCTCATCGGCGAACCGCCGCGCGATGCCCTCGCCGAAGCCGGAAGCAGCGCCGGTAACGATTGCGACCCGGTCTTTGAGCCTCATGGCGAGTCCGGCAACCGTCCCCGCATCACTTAGCGGGTCTGTTGGGCAGTGAACGCGCCGGGCAGCAGGCGCATGGCGAGCGCGTAGCCGCCAAAGAGCACGGCACCCCAGAACACGGTCCCGGCCAGCATGTACTTGAAGAAGGGCAGCGCAGCTGTGAAACAGGCAACGAGGCCCTCAAGCGTGTGAGGATAGGCATGGCCATCTGCGCCGAAGGTCCAGACCGCCAGGTTCGACAGCACGAAGAAGGTCAGCGCGCCACCGAGGCTGGCCGCGCCAATTGAGAACACCGTGGCCCCATGGCGGAATGCAATGCGCCCGGCCGTCACTGCCAGCAGCGCGCCGGCGAAGACGCCCGCCATGACGCCTGGCTCGTAGAAGCCGAGGATAAGATTGCTGATGAGCAGAACCGCGGCCGGAATGATCCAGGCCGCCGGACCGGTGCGGAACAGGAAGGCGGCAAAGACTGCCAGCGCTACCAGCGGCGTAAAGTTTGGCCAGTGCGGCAGCAGTCGGCCGATCACGCCGAAAGCGACGAGCAGGCCAATGGCGACAAGGGTTGCGGTCGGGTTCAGGCGGTGTTCGGCGAGCATGAAGCGCGCTCCTGAGGATAGCGAAAGGATGACCAAATAAAGCCCATCCCGCATCGGAAATCCAGCGCGCCAACGCGCCTTCCAGCGGCCTTCGGTTCGATTTACAACCTGCGGCACAGTCGATAGGGTTCCGCGCCATTGGGAGCCAGGGCAGCGTCCCGAAGCAACATGGATATCATTGAAAAATTCATCGATGGGCTGAAGGGTCGCAAGCTGCGCGTCGTCCTGCCCGAGGGCACCGAAGACCGCATCCTGCGGGCCGCAAGGCGCCTTGCCGATGATGCCATTGCCGAGCCGGTCCTGCTGGGATCTCCCGCCGCCGTCAGGGCCGCGGCGGAAGTGGCTCAGGTGTTGCTGCGCGGCATCGCCATCCGCGATCCGGCAACAGATTCCAAGCTTGCCGGATTTACCGCCCTCCTCACCGCCGAACGCGAGAAGATGACGGCGCAAATGGGTGAGCGGCTGCTGCAGAAGCCCCTCTATTTCGGCGGTATGATGGTGCGCGCGGGCGAGGCGGACGCCATGGTCGCCGGCGTTGCTACTCCCACACGCCGGGTGATCGAAGCCGGAATGATGACCGTCGGGCTGGCCCAAGGCATCGTCACCCCTTCGAGCTTCTTCCTGATGATCGTGCCAAACTTCCTTGGCCAGGGGCCCAAGGTATTCCTGTTCGCGGACTGCGGCTTCAACGTGGAGCCGAGCGCGGAGGAACTGGCGGACATTGCCCTCGTCTCCGCCGCCAGCGCCGCCCAGTTGCTGCCCGAGCCGCCACGCGTGGCCATGCTGTCCTTTTCCACCCGTGGCAGCGCCTCCCACCCCCGCGTGGACAAGGTAACGTCGGCCCTGCAATTGGCCCGGGCGCGAGCGCCGGAGCTTCTCATCGACGGCGAGTTCCAGGTTGATGCAGCGCTCACCCCGGCCGTCGCTGCCACCAAGATCAAGGAGCCAAGCCGCGTCGCCGGCCGCGCCAACGTGCTGATCTTTCCCGATCTCAACTCGGGCAACATCGGCTACAAGCTGACGCAATACATGGCGGGCGCGCGGGCCATCGGACCTATCCTTCAAGGGTTCCGCAGACCGATCTGCGACCTGTCGCGCGGCGCCACGGTGGAGGACATCGTCAGCGCCGCGGTCATCGGCCTGACGCGCGGTCTCAGCTAGTTAGCCTTGCCCGCAGCCTGCATCGCCACTGCCAGCGCCATGGAGGCGAGTCGCGCGGGCGGTGGATCCGAGCGCGAGGTCAGCAGCACCGGCACCTTTGCGCCAAGCACGATACCGGCGGCGCAGGCATCCATGAACTGCACCATCATCTTGAACAGCGCGTTGCCACAGACAATCTCGGGTACGACGAGGATATCCGCTTTCCCGGCGACGGGCAGCGAGACGCCCTTGATGCGTGCCGCTTCCGAAGACACTGCCAGATCGAAAGCAAGCGGCCCATAGACGTCAGCACCCTGCACGGCTTTCTTGGCCCAGACCGTCAGTTCTACGGCTTCGGTGCTCGACGGTATGCGCGGAGAAGGCTCTTCCGTCGCCGACAGCAGCGCCACCTGCGGTCTCTTGTTTCCCAGCGCATGCGCAAGCAGGACAGCATTTGCGATAATGGATTTCTTGAGTTCGATGTCTGGCGCCGGATTGAGCGCACCGTCGGTGATAAGCAGCGGCTGGTCCCGGCCTGGCGCGGTCATGTGAAACACATGCGTTAGCGGCTTGCCGCTGCGCAGGCCGGCGTCGCGTGCCAGTACCGCACGCATAAAAACGTCCGTATGCACCTGCCCCTTGAGCAGCGCGCCCGTTTCGCCGCGGCCCGCGCCCGCCGCAGCCTTGTTCGCAGCGTCTTCCTCGTCAGAGGCGGCGACGATGTCGAAGGCGGTAGTGTCGAGACGCAGCGCCTCGGCCTCACGCTTGATAGCCGCGGGATTGCCATAGAGCACGGGTTCGATCAGCCGGGCGCGCACTGCGTCCCGCACGCTTTCCATCACCACCGCCGAACCGGCATTCACCACGCCGGTACGCAGCGGGGCGGCGCCATTCACCAAGTCGAGCAGATAGGGCGGGCAGACCGCCATCCGGTTTCCCTCAAGATAGGTCGCTGCGTCCTAGACGTTGACACCGCCTTCGGGCACGTCGGTATGCTGGTACTTCTTCAGCATCCGCTTGGGATATTTTAGCGCGTCGCGGCGGAACGGATCGCCCAGCTCCTGCGTCACCATCATCTCGATGATCGTGGTCTTGCCCTTTTTCTGGGCGTCGCAGGCCTTGATGAGTTCATTGCCGACATCGTCCAGCCCTTCGACGGTGACACCTTCGGCGCCCATCGATTTCGCAATCTCGGCGAAAGACGGATTCTCCAGATTGGTGCCCATGAAGCGGTTGCCGTAGAAGTCCACCTGGTTCTTCTTTTCCGCGCCCCATTGCTTGTTGTGAAACACGACGGCGGTCACTGGGATATCCTCGCGCACGCAGGTGAGGATTTCGCCGAAGCTCATGCCCCAGGCCCCATCGCCTACATAGGCCACCGCCGGACGCTCCGGCGCGGCCACCTTGGCTCCGATTATGGTCGGGAAGGCGTAGCCGCAGTTGCCAAAGCTCATCGCCGCGAACATGGAGTTCGGCTTCTCGAAGCGCAGGTAGGAATTGGAGACCGAGCAGATATTGCCGATGTCGGTGGAGACCATGACGTTCTTGGGCATCGCCTTCTCAAGCTCGCGCAGCATCTGACGCGGGTGCATGTAGGGCGAATCCTTGATCTGCTTCATGCTCCAATTATCTGTCTCGTGCTTCCACTCGTTGAGTTCCTTCTCCCAGGCGTCCTTCTGCTTCTTGATTTCCTTCAGGCGCGCATCCTTGTTGCCTTCGGCCGCCAGCTTGCGGTTGGCCAACCTGTAGGTGAGAGCCTTGGCGGCTGCCTTGGCATCGCCGACGATGCCGCAAGAAATCTGCTTCACCAGGCCGAGCATGCGATGGTCCGCATCTACCTGGATGATCTTGGCGTCCTTGGGCCAGTAGTCGATACCATATTGCGGCAGCGTGCCGAACGGCCCGAGCCGTGTACCCAGCGCCAGAACCACATCCGCCTGCTTGAGCAGCTTCATACCAGCCTTGGAGCCCTGGTAGCCGAGCGGGCCGCACCACAGCGGGTGGCTCGCCGGAAAACTGTCGTTGTGCAGGTAGGAGTTGACCACTGGCGCGTTGAGCGTTTCGGCAAGGCCGACCGCTTCCTGCACGCCGTCGGAAAAGATGACGCCGCCGCCCGAGACGATGACCGGGAACTTGGCTCCGGCAAGCAGAGCCGCGGCTTCGTCAAGGCTTTCTTCCGCGCCGGGCCCGCGCAGGATCTTCTTCGGCTTGGCAATATCGTAGTCCGCCTCGCCATAGAAAAAGTCGCGCGGAATATTGAGCTGGGTTGGCCCGCGCTCGGACATGGCCATGTCGAAGCACCGCGCGGTGATCTCGGCCATGCGCGCCGGGTTGTAGACGTGCCCCTGGTACTTGGTGACTTCCTCGAAGAAGGGAAGCTGCTTGGCCTCCTGGAAGCCTCCCAACCCCTGGGTCATCGATCCGGTTTCCGGCGTAATGACAACCACCGGCGAATGCGCCC
>JAYZVT010000255.1:0-15970 GCA_036155355.1 Pseudomonadota bacterium | reverse complement strand
ATCGTAGAGATGCTCCACCAGCTCGGTGCGCGACACCACCCGGCCGCGATGATGCATCAAATAGGCGAGCAGCCGGTACTCATGCGAAGTCAGCTTGACCGCTGTGCCATCGACGGTCACGCGCGCTGTCTTGGTATCCAGCCGCAGGCTGCCACATTCGATCTCGTTCTTGGCGTGACCGGCGGAGCGCCGCAACAGCGCGCGCACGCGGGCGAGAATCTCTTCCATGTGGAATGGCTTGGCGACATAGTCGTCGGCGCCCGCGTCCATGCCGGCGACCTTGTCGCTCCAGCGGTCTCGCGCGGTCAGAATGAGCACCGGCATCTTGCGCTCGTCGCGGCGCCACTGCTCAAGCACGCTGATGCCGTCCATCTTGGGAAGGCCGATGTCTAGGATGACTGCGTCGTAGGGCTCGGTGTCGCCGAGAAAATGGCCGTCCTCGCCGTCGGCGGCGCTGTCCACGGCATAGCCCGCATCCGTCAGCGCGGTGACGAGCTGACGGTTCAGATCCTTGTCATCTTCAACAACCAGCAGTCGCAAAGACAGGGCTCCCGGTCATGCGCCTTGGCGCCCCTCGCCACTGGAGGAGCATGGCAGACTCATTGTGCAGGTTCGTCGACAAACTCTACCTTACCGCCATCCTGCATGACTACCAGCTTGTAAGTAAGCCCTTGCCCCTGCTTGCAAATGGTGAAGTGCACCACTTTCCCGCGGTAGCGCTCCTCCACGCGCGTCTTGATTTCCGAGGCCGGCTTCAGATTGAATTTCTCGATGAGTCCGGCATTGCGGGCTTCGGCCCAGGACATGCAGTCCTCCGCACGCGCGCCAGTACCGGCGGCTAACGCCACCAGCATCAGACCGGCAACGAGCCCGGTGAACATATGTCGAATCCGCATCATCCCTTTCCGCCTTTCAGGCCAGAGTCCGTGGCGAAGCTATGGGATGGCGCATGAACGGCAGATGAACGGTAACGGCCGCGTGACAGCCTGACGGCAGTTCAGAGCGGGGAAGATTCAACAATTATATCAGCATTTTATCATGATACAATTAGAGCTTGTCGACCGTCTGGAAATCGCCGAGGCCGTCGCTGTCCACCTTGAGCAGCAGATCCTTTCCCTTCTGGGCGGTCATGTTCTGGTCCTTTCGGGAGGTGTTGAAGTTGCGCGAGCGCGCAAATGAAAAGGGCGGCCACGAGGCTGCCCTGCAGATGGTCAGAAATGAAAACGGCCCCGCGCGGGCTGTCCGAAACGGAAAGTCCGAGAGCCTAGGCCGCCCTCTCCGTCACCGCCCTGTAGCGGACGATGCCGTGATAGGTCTCGCCGTCGGCGTCCTGGCGGGCTTCCGAGAATTCGTGCCGCAGGTTGACCAGCTGGTGATCGGTCAGGGCCAGCGGCTGGTCATGGAGCACGTCGCGGATGGCGCCGATGATCTCGTGGGTCTCCTTCTTGCCGCCGGCGCGGGACCACACATGGAGCGTGAGGATATGCTCCTCCCCGTCCTCGCCGCCGGTGCTCCAGTCGCGGGCCACCGACTGGCCGAAGGTGAGATAGGGAAAGTTCGCCTTCTGCGGCGCGTCGTCGAAAATCCTGGATCCGCCCAGAAGGGCGGTGAGCTGTGGGTTGTCCGCGAGGGCCTGGTATATGCCCTTCTGCAAGGACCAGCTGGCGCTATCCGCCATCTGCAACCTCCGAAAGTCGCCTGTTCTTGCCAATGATCTGGGGGACGCCGGTACCGACTGCGAGGTCACGCAACTGATTGTGATCCGCAACGCGGCGGCGGGCCAGGTACTCGCGGACCGCACGCTGCACGACTGTGTCGAGGACGCGGTTAACGAGGGGTAAACGGGCCCCGGTGGATGTGAAGATATCCGACCGATGTGACAGTTCTACATCGATTCTCACAGGTCGCGCTCCTGGCAAAGACAGTCGAGCCGGCGGCGGCGACCGTCGGGATCGGTGACAGAGACGATGGCGAGCGTCCGGCCATCGACGGCGAAACGCATCTCGGGCTCCACTCCGGCGCGGTATCGGATGCGAACCCGGTGGGTCACGCTGCCTGACAGCCTGCCGGCGGCCACGGTCTCATGGCCCGACAGCGCCGAGACGTCCGCCCAGAGGGACTGAACCTACTGTGGACTCCACAAAAGTGCGTATTTAGAAATTTTATCTCTCATATAGTTATTTTAGACACATAATTAGATGCTGAAGTGTGAATCAGTCACCGATTATGTAATGCGGCAGGTCATCCTCGGCAATCCCCTCTTCCGAAACTGCCATTGGGCGCACCGAAACGCCCGCCATATGCACGGTCTCCGAATCGCCGGAGACGAGCGGGTGCCACCATTGCAGGTCTTTCCCTTCCGCAAGGAGGCGATAGGCGCATGTTTCGGGAAGCCAGGCCAGACTCGATATATTTTCAGCAGACAGGTGGACGCAATCCGGGACCAGGCTGTGCCGGTTCGCATAGTCGGAACAACGGCATGAGCCGATGTCGAGCAGCTTGCAGGCGGCCCGCGTGTAGTGAATTCGCGCGGTATCCTCCTCCTCCAGCTTGAGCAGGCAACACCTGCCGCAGCCGTCGCAAAGGGACTCCCACTCCTCGCGGTTCATCTCGGCGAGCAGCTTGCGGCGCCAAAAGGGTTGATCGTTTGCCGGCACGTGCCAATCTCTTTCGTGAATCGCAGCCGCGGATTCGCCCAAATGGGCATATAATCGCCGTACCACTCTCTCCTTGCAGACTTGGGCCGGCAAGGCAAACAGGCCATACGACCGCTAGCACCGTGCGCAACTGGATATT
Source organism: Pseudomonadota bacterium (assembly GCA_036155355.1). Classification (GTDB taxonomy): domain Bacteria; phylum Pseudomonadota; class Alphaproteobacteria; order Rhizobiales; family Methyloligellaceae; genus JAYZVT01. The sequence continues at coordinate 13,174 of JAYZVT010000255.1, read as the reverse complement.
CAAATTCCCAGGTAAGCGAAGCCGTTTCAACTGGCTGGCGCTGGATTCGTGGATCGACTCCAGCATCTACGAGTCGTGGGAGGGATTTCGGAACTGGTGGAGCGCGGTATCGAGCTTCTTCGCCCGCTTCAAGCTAACCGGCTTGCGGCGCTGGTTTAACGAACTGCTGTCAGAAGGCCTGACCATGGGTACCGGCGCCCTGGTGGTCATGCTGTCATTCGCAATTCCGGCCTTCGAGGAAACGCGCACCGCATGGCAGACGGCCGGCAAGTTCAGCGTTACTTTCCTCGACCGGGACGGCAACGAGATCGGCAAACGCGGCATCCTGCACAGCGACGCCGTGCCGCTGGACGAGATACCGGCCTTCCTGATCCAGGCGACGCTGGCGACCGAGGACCGTCGCTTCTACCACCATTTCGGCATCGACGTGATCGGTACCCTGCGCGCCATGGTCGAGAACGTGCGTGCGAAAGACGTGGTGCAGGGCGGCAGCTCAATCACGCAGCAGCTGGCGAAAAACCTCTTCCTGTCGCCGGAGCGCTCGCTGGAGCGCAAGATCAACGAAGCCTTCCTCGCCATCTGGCTCGAGGCACGGCTTACCAAGAACGAAATACTGAAATTCTACCTCGACCGCGCCTATCTCGGCGGAGGCGCCTTCGGCGTCGAAGCCGCAGCGCAATTCTATTTCGGCAAGTCGGTCCGCGATATCCAGCTCAACGAGGCGGCGATGATGGCGGGGCTGTTCAAGGCGCCAACGCGTTTCGCGCCACATATTGATCTGCCCGCGGCGCGCGCGCGTGCCAACGTGGTGCTCAGCAACCTGGTGGATGCGGGCTTCCTGACCGAGGGCCAGGTTCATGGGGCGCGGCTCAATCCCGCCGATATCGTTGACCGCAGCGACTATTACAGTCCCGACTGGTTCCTCGACTGGGCCTTCGAGCAGATCCAGGAGGTGATGCGCGACAAGAACGAATATGTCCTGACCGCGCGCACAACAGTCGATACCAACTTGCAAAAGGCCGCCGAACAGGCGGTGCAGAATACGCTTAGGCGTGATGGCCGGTCGCGCCATGCGGACCAGGCGGCACTCGTCTCCATGGAGACTGATGGCGCCGTGCGCGCCCTGGTCGGCGGAAAGGACTACGGCGAAAGCCAATTCAACAGGGCGACCCATGCGCTGCGGCAGCCGGGATCTTCCTTCAAGCCCTATGTCTATCTGACGGCCCTGCTCAACGGCTTCAAGCCGACGACCATCGTGGTGGATGGTCCCGTGGGATGCGGACGGTGGTCGCCCCGCAACTATTCCGGAGGCTTCAGTGGCAGCATGCAAATGCAGGAAGCCCTGATGCGCTCGATCAATACGGTGGCGGTCAAACTGTCGCTGCAGGTCGGCAGGGAGAAGCTGCTTGATACAGTCAACAAGATCGGCCTGGCGGGCATACAGAAGACCTGCTCCATGGCGCTGGGCGACACAGGCATCACGCCGCTGCAGCACACCGGTGGATACGCGGTCTTCGCCAGCGGCGGTCTGACGACAAATCCCTATGCAATCGACGAGGTAACGAACTCGCGGGGCGAGCTTGTCTACTCCCACGAACGGGATGCACCGAAGCGTGAACAGCTTTTCGACCGATCCAAGATCGAGGACCTCAACCGGATGCTCGCACTGGTCGTCACCAGCGGCACGGGCCGCCGCGCACAACTCGAATTCACATCGGCCGTGGGCAAGACCGGCACCAGCTCCAGCTTCCGGGACGCCTGGTTCATGGGATTCACCGGCCAATATGTGACAGGCGTCTGGTTCGGCAACGACAATTACACGCCGATGGCGAGGGTCACGGGCGGCAGCTTGCCCGCGGCGACCTGGCACGAATACATGGTGTTCGCCCATCAGACGCGGAACGTGCCCCTCATTCCGGGTCTGCAGCCGCATCCGGGACAGATCGCGGAACAGCAACGGCTTGATGCGCTGCCGCGCACCTTTGCCTCTACGGCGCAGCCCGGCTCCAGTTCTGCCTCGCGCAAGCTGTCGCCAGACACAAAGAAGACACTCGAAGCCATTGCCAACCGCCTGAAGGAATCGAGCCAGCGCAAGCTCGATCCCTCGGGCGGCGCGCCCGCCCAGCCACCCGCGGGCAAAGGCGCCGCAAATACCAGGCCAGACGGATCAAGCGCCTCTACGCCCGCTGGACCTAGTCCCTCATCCGACCACCGCGCCGACCTGACGCGCTGACCGTTCCGATATTGACAAAATCACCGTCTTCGGCCCCGCTGTTGAGCGGCTAACTTCCAAACTTTCGAGCGGGCATTTGCGGTTACTCTTCACACTGATTGCGATGTTCGTCACGGCACTCGCCCTCGGGCTCGGGTCGGGCTGGTATCTGATCGAGCAAGGTTCTTCGCTGACGACGGCGCGCATCGGACCCTGGTCGGTCTGGCTGGCCGCGGGAAGGCCCGGCGCCGACCCGTACACCGTGGCTCACGTGGCGCGATCAGGGCGTTTGCCAATCACGTCAACGAACGCGATGTACTTCTTCGCCAGGACGGACAGCGAAGGAGAGCAGCTACTTGCTAATTGCGAATATGCCATCTCTGGACCGCGGCTCGAGGTGACCTGGTGGTCGCTCGCCGTCTATGATCTCGCGGGGCGACTGATTTCCAACAAGGCCGAGCGATACTCGTTCAGCAAGACGGATGCGTTGAGCGCGACGGATGGCTCTTACCGTATCGTATTGTCGCGAACCGCTCGCGCGGGCAACTGGCTGCCTACTGGAGAAGCAAAGCGCCTGCAACTGGTGCTGCGCGTTTACGGCCCCCATCCATGGACGGACTCGTCTGGCGCGACTGATGCCAGTGCGTTGCTCCCCGAGATCAGGAAGCTCCGATGTCAATGAAATCCTCCTGGTCCATAGTGCTGGCGACCCTTGCCATGGCCGGCGTCATACACATCATCACGGTTCTGGTGCTTCCCACGTTCGCGCCGCAGAACGCAGCGACACGCCTGCTGGCGCTGACAGAGACAAACAAGATGCTGGTTCTGCCCGCGGCGACACCGGCACACCAGAGCCTACCTCTCATGGCCCCCGATATCCGTTACGCCGTCTGCCGCTTCGACCTGCGCAATGGTCCGGTTCGGCTAAGCACCGCGATCGAGGAGGACTTGTGGGTGATTGCGTTCTACACACTCTCAGGTGTGAACTTCTACACCATCAGCGGTGGCGATCTGAAACGCGACAAGATCGATTTCATCATTGCGCCACAGGCCGAGGCTGCAGTCGAAGTTGGTGCAAGTATCCTCGACGAGATCGAGGATGTGGTCGTTATCAGTTCACCGGAGCAGCAGGGAATTGCGGTCGTTCGCGCTCCCCTGCCCGGCCCGTCCTACGCGCAGCGCACGGAACTGGTACTCAGCCGGTCCAGTTGCACTCATGACATCTCGGGGATCGACCGTATCCGCCAGTAGAGGTGTCACTTGTAGGGTCTGCCGTCCGGCATGATTTTCACGCCACGAGGCGGACTGAGGGAATAGGGCGCATTCTCGGGCGGCGGCGGGACAGCCGGACCTGTCGCATAGACGTGAATGTTCAGCGCCAGCTCATATCCCTGTGCCAGTTCGTAGTGCAGGGACGCGACGCGGTCGCGCAGATGGTTGAGCGATCCGCCTACAGCGACGGGCGTCACGCCTGGCGTTTCAATGCGTGCGCGATCGATGGCGTATTGATAGGCGGCGATCTTGCGATCCAGGTCGAGGAAGGTGCCCTGGATGAAGGCATGATTCTCCTGCAGCCTGTTGCGGGCGTTCTGCTTGTCGCCAAAGCTGAGATAGGGACGGATTTCGTGGACTGTCCGCAGTCTTTCGCGGTCTGCCTCCAGCACGCGCCGCGCCGCCTGCCCGAATAATGTCAGTGACTGATGATCGGCGTGCAGGTCATGGTCGATCTTGGCCATCCGCGAGGGCCCGAATGTGTGACCCTGAGACGTCAGGTAGTCGGCATAGCTCGTCTCGGTCGTTTCCGAAATGCCGATCGGTCGGGGACGAAACGCCAGTGTGCGGAGCCGGAATGCAGTTTCCCGCATCTCGGTTTCGTCAGGAGTGAGTGAGAAATCGGAGTGGCGGTAAACAGGCGGAATGTCGCTGGTCCAGTAGGTTTCGGCGATGCTGCCGAATAGGAAGCGTGGCTTGGGCCGTCCCAAATCGCCCTCCATGCTGCATGCGGCAGTCATGAAGCTCACGGACAAGACCACGAGGAGGGTCTTGTACAGGTTGGACAAGCGGAGCCCCGAGGCAGGACAGGACAGATCGGGCGGCGTTGACCGCGAGGAAGGATGCGCTGGTGCCATGTGTCCTGACCGTTACGCAAACACGACGTTTAACGCCTACTTCTTGCCTTGCGCAGGACTTCTCGCACGGCCAATCAGCGGCTTGGGCGAGTCCCCGCCTCCGTCATCGGCCGGTTTGCGCTCAATGCGGACACCGGGGAAGATGATGATTTGCGCCGGTGATTTGCCGCCAGTCCGCGTGTTCGCGGCTGACCGGCGCGGCTCAGCCCATTTGTCCCGGGGTCTGAATTCAAGGATGCTGACCATTTGGACCTCTCTCTCCCGGCAGCCCCGCGAATCGCCCCGCTGCCTTTTGAGATCCCGGGCTTTGCCCGGCTATGGGTATTCTAGGCCGGGTTATGGTTAAGGATCCGCTAACGGCCGTGCCGATGAGGGGCAGGCGGACATGGCTAGTCGCGGGCGAGACTTCCCTCGAGAAAATCCCGCCCCTTGCGGTCCTCAACTTCGATCAGCCAATAGTCGGGATCGAATTCGCGCTGACGGGCCAGATAAGCGTCAGCGTCGGGTTCCTGCGCCCATTCCAGAGCGAGGCAAGGCGCCCAGAGCCGCTCTCCATCAGCTGTCGCAACACCCGCTGGGGCTGGACCGAAAAGAGCGACTGTGCCGTCGAGGCGGTTGATCTTGATGTAAATGACTCCGGCCGAGTCATCGCCGCGGCAAACGACCACCGCTGGTACGTTGGCGGCAGCGCAGCGGCGGATATAGGCCATGACCCAGATGGCGGACTTTATTCGCATAACCCAAAGGAAAACGAAATCGGCCCGCACGCAAGGCCAGTCTGATTTGCTATTGCTGCGACAGGCTGGACAACTTGGCACCAGTGACGTGCATTAGTTCCTTCAACAATTCGCTGGAGATGCGGCCCTTGGGCTTCATTCCGCGCTCCTTTTCGAAGGTCTCGATGGCGCTTTTCGTCGCTCCACCGAACAGTCCGTCTATGGCGCCTGGCGAATAGCCCATATTGGCCAGGATCTGTTGTACCGCCTTGACCAGCGCGGTCGTCTCTTCCGCTATCTCACCTCCAAGCCCTTCCGTGCCGACGCTCGTACCTAGAAGGATGCGCTTCAACAACGCCTCACTGGCCTCACCAGTCATCGGCAATTTGTTGTCATGCTGGTAGGCCAGAATCGAGGCACGGGTGAGTACGCCCGGAACTCCGTCAGCGACGCCTGCGTCGTAGCCCCGCACGACCAGCTCTCGCTGGATGGCGCGGATTGTCTCGACTGATGCGCCGGGCTTCGACGCTGCTGCCGGCTTGTCCTTGTCGGCGGCGGGCGTCGACGGCTTGGCGGTGGGGACGCTCGCTGTAGTCGCCGGAGCCGACACGCGCGACTGTGGTCCCTTCTGCAAGTAGAGGGCGTTGTAGGTGATGGCAACAGCCACACCTATGAATGCAACGAACAACAATCTGGCTTGCAGGACGCCCATTTACCGCCGACCGCTACGAGCTTGCTTCGCGCCGGTTGGTTCCGGCACGGATGTCCCCGATTATCAGCGCCGCGGATGAACAGGTTCTAAATGCCTGATTTCAGGACGCAGCGGCCACCTTGGTCATGACCGGCGCCGGTCCATCCACTTCCTCCGGGCGAACCTGCGCCTGCAGGGGGAGCCGGATTGTAGCGGTCGTGCCCTTGCCAGGTGTACTGGCAATATCGAGGCTGCCGCCGTGTAGGCGTGCTAGGCCCTTGACCACAGACAATCCCAGTCCCGTGCCTTCGTAGTTGCGCTTGTAGGAGGTGTCGGCCTGGAAGAACGGATTGCCCAGGTTGGGCAAGTCCTTGGGAGAAATGCCGATGCCGTTATCGGCCACCACGATGTCTAGCCATGCCCCTTCGCGCCTTGCCGTGACCTTAATGTGCCCATGCTCCTCCGTGAATTTGATGGCGTTGGACAGAAGGTTGAGCAGCATCTGCTTGCAAGCCCGCTTGTCTGCCACCAGTTCGGGCAGTCCGTCATTCACGCTCCATTCGACGTTGATGGATTTCTTTTCAGCGAGATTGCGCATCATGTCGCAACAGGGCTTGAGCAGCGTTGAGATTTCAAAAGGCGAGGTGACAATATCGAATTTGCCGGCCTCTATCTTCGACATGTCGAGGATCTCGTTCACGACGTTCAACAGGTGTGAGCCGCTATCATTGATGAGCGCCGCATATTCCTTGTAGCGCGCGGCACCAAGGCTGCCGAACAGCTCCTTGTTCAGGATTTCGGAGAAGCCGATGATGGCGTTCAGCGGTGTGCGCAGCTCGTGACTGACATTGGCCAGGAACTGGGTTTTCGCCCTGTTCGCGCTTTCGGCCTCGTCGCGCGCGCGGAGCAACTCGTCTTCCTGGGCCTTTCGAGCTGTGATGTCGCGCGTAACGGCAACGAATTCCGCATTTCCGTCCGCCTTCTCGGCGCCGAAGTTTAGAGGCTTGCAACGCATTTCGAACCACCGGAAATGCGGCGACTTCGTTTCGGCAGCGCTACTTTGCCCGGTCCGGGCGCGAAACTCGATGTCGACCTGCTGGCCGGAATGCAGGCAGCGATCCAGCGCCGTGAGATATCCGGGCCTGTCGCCCACGTGAATGCGCTCGAACAGGCCGCTTCCCGACAACGACCTGGCATCCTCGCCGAAGAACTGTTCACCGGCATGAGAGGCAAAAAGCACCCTCCCCGCCGCGTCGTGGCGAGTAATCATATCGGTGGAGTTCTCCGCCAACAGGCGGTAGCGCTGTTCACCGAGGCGGACTGCTTCCTCAGACCGGCGATAAATGATCTGGATGGAGACTGCCAGTCCGCCCGAATATATGAGCGCTGACGCGGATCCCACCAGCGCCAGCATTTCCGGGTTGGCAAGATAGATGGCCGGCGGTATTAGCCCTGCCATTCGCCCAAGGAACAAGGCAGCCAGGCCTAGGCCTGCGACACCTATGGCGGATAGCACGACGCGACGATCGGTCGACAACGCTGCCTCGAGCGGAACGACAATCATCCACGGCAACAGGAACGAGGATATGCCGCCAGTGATGTAGGCTGCGAAAGTTACAAGTCCTGTCAGATTGGCCGCCGAAATGAGATGGGCCACTCCGAGACGGCCCGTCCTGGAGAGGAAGTAGGCCATGGCGATCGGGGTCAGCAACCAGGCGAATACGATGGCCGTCAGCGTCGTTGGTTGGCCGTTGAGCGCCAGATAGACCGGGAACACCGCCAGGGCGAGAAGTCCGCCCAGGAGGTGTGAAACGATATATGACCGGTGCCGCGCGGCCGTCAGCTCGTTGTTTTGAGCCGATTCATGCACCGCCGACTTGAAGAAGGCGGATACCGCTCCCGCATTGACCACTGACTTCAACTACTCACCGGCGCAAACGACGCAGCGCCGCCCCTATCGACCCAATGCGGCGGATTATCGGAGCCGTGCGCTTAAGGAAGGTTAAAACGGGGGGCACGGATGGCCGCACAGTCGATTTCGACATGCGCACAATCCGTGCGCGCCTCGCAGCAATTGCCAACATGGTAAATGCAGAATGAGCATCCGGCGTGCCGGCACCAGCCCGGCTCTCCGTCCCGCGATGACGAATCCGGCTTCCGAACGACACTCCGGATAGGCGTGTGCAGGTCGGAATCCGCTGCGTGCTGGGAGCGGAACAACCTAGCCAATCCAAGCCGCGCGCCAAAATCCGCAGAAAAGAGCGATGGTTCGCTTGTATCAAATTTGAATCAAATTCGAATTGAACTTCGTGCAATTTCGAGTCATTTTCAAATCAAAGTCGACATCAATTGTAGTAGATACAAATTTTCACCAATTTTAGTCGAATTAAATTCAAATTACTCTTCGGCTCTTTCCGGGATTTTATTTCGGCTTTGCTAGGGTGCCAGCATCGTTCGAAGGGGTCGAACGCAAGTGAAAGGGCACCGACATGTTTCTTATTCGAACCGCTTTCTGGCTTGCGCTGCTGGTGATGCTGCTGCCGACCAATGAGGAGGAGCAGCGTCAGGTCTATGGCACCGCTGAAGCTGCCGTGCGCGACGTGAAGACCTTCTGCGTGCGCAATCCCGACGTCTGCACCAACGGCAAGAGTGCGCTTGATACATTCGGTCAGAAGGCCGAATTCGGCGCTCGCATGGTGATGGACTTCATCAAGGATTTTACTGCCGGCCAGGCTACCGCCTCTGCCGACAGCGAGCGTCCGTCGCGAATTCCCACCATGTTTCGCCGGGAGTCGCATGGGACCCTGACAGCTGATGACCTGCGTCCGGGCTGGACCGGACCTTCCAGTCAGCCTGGCGTCTAATCCAGCCCGGTCCGCCCCTTGAGGCGGCGGACCGGCAGACCTACGCGGTGATCGGGGCCAACTGGTCTCCACCGCTGCCGACCCGAGGCAGGGATAACGCATAGCCCCAGGGCCGGTCGGCCGAGGTCACAAGAGTTTCGTGGCAGCAAAACTGCCCGAAAGCGCGTCGCGGACGGTTTCCCCCTGCCCTTTCCCCCCCTCCGCGACGCGCACCCCATTCCTTGCTTCCGATACCGAAGTCTCGAGGCTGTCTCTGTTCCCGCGTCCGCTTGCAATGACGGGCCGATGGGCTACCTATAGATTACCTGAGGATGAATTGCGGAACGCATGGACCGGCTCGACAACATTATCGCGGACTTCGAGCTTCTCGACGACTGGGAGGACCGCTACCGGTATGTCATCGAGCTGGGGCGCGGCCTTGAGCCACTTCCAGATGAGCTGCGTAGCCCCCAGAACAAGGTGCAGGGTTGCGTCAGCCAGGTCTGGGTTTCGACAAGGATCGACCGGAACGGCGCGGATATGCCCGCGAGACTGACTTTCGTCGGCGACAGCGACGCGCAGATCGTCAAAGGCCTGATAGCCATCCTTTTCGCGCTTTTTTCTGGCAAGACAGCAGATGAGATCCTCCGCACAGACGCGGCGGGAACTTTCGAGCGCATGGGATTGAAAGAACATCTGACGCCGCAGCGGTCCAATGGCTTCATGTCCATGGTCGAGCGCATCCGCGCGGACGCCCGCGCAGCCTTGCAGTCGGCGTCCGCCTGACCGCGTATCCTATTTCCAACGATCCGTGGTAGGCTGGTAATCCGGCGTGCCCCATGAGCGGATGACGGCTTTGGCTTGCGAGCCTGGTTCCGGGGACACGATGATGCCGTAGTGCCGGGCAAGGCGCGTCAACGCGATCTGGAGCACGACCTTGCCGGCACGCTGCGGCCAACCGTTGGTTTCCTCCACCTGTTCGAGGCCGTGAGAAAAGCAGCAAACGTTCAGCAATATACCCGACAGCTCCGGACCGACCTCACACATGGCACGTTCGATGCGCTGTTTCGCGGCCATTGCCGCTTCGGTTACAGCCAGACCGCCGTCGGAGGGTCCTCGGCGCATCCTGCGGCCGGGCGGAGGCGCTCCGGGGTTCGAAGTCACACGCGCGGACAATCCTGCGCGCCAGAAATCCTCGCGCAGCCGTTCACCTGCCTGGTACTGCCCTTCATCGAGGAGGGAGCGGCCGTTCCGGTCCTTGCGCCGACGCAGCCAGCCCAGCGGACTCTCAGCCTGATTCACCAGAACCGGCCTGAGCTGTCCTGTCTCGACAAGTCGATGCTCCATGGCGCGATGCTGATGCTGCTCCTGAAATGGCTCCGCACCTGCCAGCTGCCGTCGGAGCCAAGCGCGACCGGCTCCGTTCAGACGTAGGCAATCGCCATCCACGTCCCGATCAATCCAGCCTTGGGACATCCAGTCATCCACATCGGCCGCAGGAATCTTCCTTGCTGCCGAGCTGCCCGAGCGGAAAGGTCCGCGCAGGACGTAGGACATGACCGGGTCAGGCCAGGCGGCGGGCTGCGGCTCCAGCCAACCGTCTTCGCCGATGAGAGGGAACAGGCGCAGCGCCTCGCGCGCCAACCGCCGGGGCGCGCTCATCGATTGCTATCCTGAATCCTGGCCGCTCTCTCGGCGCTGGGAGGCACAATCTCGCGCATGAGCAAAAGGGCGCCTTCCAAGCGTCCCATAAGCCTGTCGAATTCTGGATCGTCCCGGCAGTCCTCCACGACCGCGCAGGCATGTGCAACCGTGGTGCGGTCGCGCCGGAAACCTGCGCCAACCTCGGTCAGAGTCAGCCCGAGACCGACATGGGCGAGATACATGGCGACCTGCCGGGCAAAGGCGGACCGGGCTGCGCCACGAGACCGGCGCCGGAGATCGCCGGCAGGAATGGCGAAAACCGCCGCCACGCATTCCTCCGACAGCCGGCATTTCAAATTGCGTCGCTTGTCGCGCCGGAACGGGCGGACATGGCCGTCTTGCTTCGAGATGTCACAGTCGGAATTGATCACTTGCCGTCTCCAGACACACCAGCAGGCGCAGGCGCGCCCGACGCTGATAGGAATATATACGGGATGTTATACTTCCCGTACCCACTCGGCGCGGTGACGTGCTATGAGTGGTGCTGAGCTGGCTAGTGCGTCAGGAGCGCTTGTCGCTGAACTAAGCGACACCTTCCTTGCGCACCGGGAGGGCAAGATCGTCGTGTTTGAAGTCTATCTGGACGAGTCCGGAACCCACCACGATTCACAGATCGTGGGTGTGGGTGCCGCTTGGGCCGATAAATCTGAATGGACCAAATGGACGCGCGATTGGAACAAGGCCAAGTGGCCGATCAGGGTTCACCATTCTGTGGATTGCCACAATCGCGTGGGGGAATGGGACGGATGGTGCAGGGAACAGCGCGACAACTACGTGCGGCGGATTCTGCCAGTCATTGAGCGGCACGAAATCCGGGGCGTTATTTCAGCAGTCGATAAAGGAGAAATCACGCGCGTCCTCAAAGAAAAGCACAACATGGTGATCGCTGAAAATCTGATGGTGCGCGGCTGGTACTTCATTTGCCTAGTCTGGGCCATTCGCTCCGCGTGGGAAGCCTTGGCAAGGGAAGGCGTAGACAATATCGCATTTGTCCATGAGCAAAATGAGTTTGGGCATGAGGCTCAGGAGGCATTTAGTGTCGTGCAAGCACGGATGGCCGACAGTAACGCTACGTTTGGCATTGGCTCAAAGGCCGTCTATCCGCCACTGCAATGTGCGGACATCCTTGCCTATGAGGGCAACCACCAGATGCGGGATTTTAAGAGGCCTCTGCGCAAGCCGCTAATGGCCATCGACCGCACGTTTAAGCGGTTCTATTTCAAGAAGTACGACAAGACGGAAGTGAGCGAGATTGTTGATTTCACCGCTCACTACCTGAATCGAATCTTGGCAGAATTTTCGAAATCAGGCGGTTGAATTTCGTTCCAGATTCGTCAGCCTCAAGCGCCCGAGCGGTCTTCTTGAACCGCTCGGACTGCTCTTTTTGGCTAAGTGGATTTTCTTTTTTTCCACTTGGTTTTCGACTTGTACTTCGACGGCCTTCTGATGCCATAGGGCCTCTCACCTTGCTTGAGTTGTTTCATAGGTCAGGCGCTTGCCAACGATACCCTTGAGCAGGCGCTCTGACCTGACCTCATCACTTACGCCAAGCGCGGCCCGTGCATTGTAGCGGAAATCAAATTCCGCGAGGTAGCGATGCAGGTGCTTTTCAGCGCAATGCTGATAGGTGCCCTTCATGCCGCGCTTGAATACGCTGAACACGTTCTCGACGGTGTTGGTATGGACCTCACCGCGCACATACTCGCCAGCCGAATGCTTCACCGACGCATGGCCGATCACATGGGTCTCTGACCCGCGATAGAGATTGCTTTCATCGGTGTACAGGAACGACTCGCGTGAGACGTTCTTGTTGACCAGATCACGGACGTTGATCTTGTTGGCTTGCGCCAGATGGAATGACCGGACTTCGCCGCCACGCTCTACCAGAGCAAACACGGCGCGCTTGTTGGCGGGTCCGCCGCCCGGCTTCTTGCGGCCACCGGAGAAGGGCCGACCACGAGTAGTTTCAGTGAGGGGATTGGCGACACTTCCGAAGTAGGTCTCATCGGCCTCCACAACGTTGCCGCCGCCGCCCATAGGCGCGAGCGAACCGGAGCGCATCGCCTCGCGGATACGATGCGACATGAACCATGCAGTCTTGAGGGTCACGCCAAGGGTTCTGTGAAGCTGGTTGCTGCTGATGCCCTTCTTGCTGCTAGCCATCAGGAACATCGCCTGAAGCCACAGGTGCAGCTTGACGTGGCTGGACTCGAAGATGGTCCCGATCTTCACGGTGAAGGGCTTGCGGCACTGGTAGCACTTGTAAGCGCCAATCCGGGTGCTCTGGCCCTTCATCTTGGAAATGCGCTCCACGCCGCCACAGTGCGGGCAGACAGGGCCATCCGGCCAAACGCGCTTCTCTACGAAGCTGTAAGCCGCTGCCTCATCGTGGAAGTGCTTGTCTGAAAGAACCGAAGCCATGACCGTACCCTTTTCTTTAACGTACCCAATATGTAGGGCACGCTAGTGGGTACGTCAAGTATAATATTCCGAATATATACCTGTATGTAGGATATTTACCTATTATGTGATAGACGGGGATAAGTTTCGGCCATTTGTCGCGCGTGCGGCGATAAATTCTTGAAAGACTTACACATGTTGAGAACGCGAATCCGCGAGTTGCGCAAGCAACAAGGCATGACGCTGAAGAATCTGGCGGCGCGAGTCGGAACGACGGCACAGACCATCCAGCGGTTGGAAACCGCCAACATGACTGTTTCCACCGACTGGCTCGAGCGTCTAGCCACCGCGCTTGGCGTGCGTCCGCTCGACCTCGTCGAGGATGATTCGAAGCAGGCAATTCCGTTACTGGGAGAACTGGATCGAGAAGGACACCTGTCGGTGCCGCCCAGCGTCGAAGGCCAGTTCCGATTCGATGT
>JAYZVT010000254.1:0-3365 GCA_036155355.1 Pseudomonadota bacterium | reverse complement strand
GGAACTGCCCCTTCTTGACGTTGATCGCGCGGCCGGTGCGGCCGGCGGCCAGCAGCAGGTCGGTCTGGCGGCACAGGAAGGCCGGGATCTGCAACACATCGACGGCCTCGGCAACGGCGGCGCACTGGCTTGCATCATGCACATCGGTGACAACCGGCAGACCCACGCTCTCGCGGATCTCTGCGAAGATGGGTAGCGCCTTGTCCATGCCGAGACCGCGGGCGCTCCTGCTGCTGGTGCGGTTGGCCTTGTCGAATGAGCTTTTGTAGATAATGCCGACACCCGCGCTGGCCGCAATCTCCTTCAGCGCGACGGCCATCTCCAGTGCATGGGCACGGCTTTCCAGCGCGCAGGGGCCCGCGAACAGCGCTAGCGGAGCGTCATTGGCGACGTCGATCGAGCCGATGCGCACGCGGGCATTTGGCTTGCTCGGCATGAGACTCCCGGTGACGTGCCCTCAGCGGGCGGAAATGATGACCGACACCCCATACATCACTTCAGCGGGAAGGACGAGACCGCGGGGCGTGCGGCGAATTGGCAGTCCGGCTTGGTCGGCGCGACGCGCCACTGCTTCGGGGTCGGGTATCTGCAAGCGAAAGGCGACGAAGGCGGGCGGCTCGGGCATTTGACCGGCAATGCCGGGGCGATGCTCGTTGAGCCACCAGGACGGGGCAATGGTGACAGTTCCCCTCCCCGTATCCACGCTGTAGTCGTGCAGCGGGGTCTGCACGGCCTTGCTGCCAGCGAAATCGGCGACGAAAGCGCTCATGGCCTCCGCGTCGTCAGCGGCAAAAATGACCTCGGCGATGCTGCGGGCGCCATTGGGGTGGGACTGATAAGCATCGCGCCAGAACATCTCCGGCTTGTGCTGATGGCAGGTGAAAAAACCCGCCCGGGGCGCGGCATCATGGGTGACGAAAACGAGCGTGAAGCCAACGCGGCCCCTGGTTCCATCGGGCAGCCTTGCGTCGCGCTCGAATGTGAAGGGCTCGCTTGCCGTCAGTCCAGCGGCAATGAACGCGGAACGGTCGGCTTCGGGGTCCATACCCTCTAGCACCAGCATGGACATGCCTTCCCGATCTTCCAGGAAGTCCCGGTTGAATTGTGCAAAGCTGCGCCCGCCCTTTCTGCTCGGGCGAATCTTGCCTGGCTTCTCTACTTCGAGCAGCTCGAGAAAATTGCGCCCGGTAAACTGTACGATGGCGTTGGCGGTCCCGAAGGGATGGCTGGCGCGAGGCGTCACCGTGAATCCCAGCGACTCGTAACGCGCTCGTGCGGCGTCGAGATCGCGAACCGCTAGAACCAGATGGTCGATGCCGCGCGGGGGCATCAGGAGGCCTTGCGGGCGGGGCCGATGCTCACCGGCATGGCCTCTGGGCCGCCGGCGCTCTCGTAGCGCGGCAGCCGGTCGTCAATCTCGAACCAGGGCAACTGCCCACCGGCGTGTACATGGCCCGCGGGCGGGAAAGCGGCAGGCGTGTCCAGGGTGCCGTGATAAAGGTGGAGTTCGCCCGGAAAGCGCTCGGCGCGGTAGGCAACCGGCGTTCCGCATTGACCGCAGAACAGGCGCTCAACGCCGGGCGACGACTGATAAATGTCCGGGTCCGCACCGGTCCAGACGACCCTGTCTTCGCGCATGCCGGCGAACAGGGTCACCGGCGAGCCCGCATGGCGGCGGCAGGAAGCGCAATGGCAATAGGCGATCCAGATCGGCCCGGCATCAAGCCGATAGCTCACCTTGCCGCACAGGCAGTGTCCCGTGGTCACGATCAGTCCTCAGACAGCGTTGCTGGCCGGTCAGACCAGACGGCTCCGTTCGACGGCGGCCTCGATGAAAGAGGCAAAGAGCGGATGCGGCTCGAACGGCCGTGATTTTAGCTCGGGATGATACTGGACGCCAATGAACCAGGGATGTTCAGGAAACTCGATAATTTCGGGCAATAGACCATCGGGAGAGACGCCCGAAAAGACCATGCCGGCTGCCTCGAGTTTCTCGCGGTAGCGCATGTTGACTTCGTAGCGATGCCGGTGGCGTTCGGAAATCTCGCGCTTGCCATAGATCTGGGCAACGCGGCTGTTGCCCGACAGTTTGGCGTCGTACGCACCGAGACGCATGGTGCCACCCAGATTGCCGTTCGCCTCGCGGCGCTCCAGTTCCTCGCCCTTCATCCACTCGGTCATGAGACCGATGACGGGATCTGGCGTGGGGCCGAACTCAGTCGAACTGGCGTGCTCGAAGCCAGCAAGATTTCGTGCGGCTTCGATCACCGCCATCTGCATTCCGAAACAGATGCCGAAATAGGGAACGTTGCGGGTGCGGGCGAAACGGGCCGCGGCGATCTTGCCTTCGGCGCCACGTTCGCCAAACCCGCCCGGCACGAGGATGCCGTTGACGTCCTCCAGATGCGGGGCGGCATCCTCGGACTCGAAGATTTCGGACTCGATCCATTCGAGATTGACGCGAACCTTGTTGGCGATGCCGCCGTGAACAAGGGCCTCGTTGAGCGACTTATACGCATCGCGCAGCCCGGTGTACTTGCCGACGATGGCGATCTTGACCTCGCCGTCCGGGTTGGCGATGCGGCGGGATATCCGCTCCCACCGCGACAGGTCGGGCGGGGGTGCGTCAGTTATGCCGAAGGCTGCCAGCAGCTCGCTGTCGAGTCCCTCCCGGTGATAGGCGACCGGCACGTCATAGATTGTCGAAACGTCGAGCGCCTGCACCACGGCGGACTCACGCACGTTGCAGAACAGCGCGATCTTGCGGCGTTCGTCCTTGGGGATGGGCCGGTCGCAGCGGCACAGCAGCACGTCGGGCTGAATGCCGATGGAGCGCAGTTCCTTTACCGAGTGCTGCGTGGGCTTTGTCTTCAATTCGCCCGCGCTGGGAATGAACGGGATCAAGGTCAGATGGATGAAGACTGCGTGGCCGCGCGGCAGTTCGTTGCCTAGCTGGCGGATGGCTTCGAAGAACGGAAGTCCCTCGATGTCACCGACCGTGCCTCCGATCTCGCACAGAACGAAATCCACGCCTTCATTGCCGGAGAGTACGAAATCCTTGATGGCGTCCGTGACGTGGGGAATGACCTGTACAGTGGCGCCCAGATAGTCGCCCCGCCGCTCCTTGGCGATAATGCCCTGGTAGAGCCGGCCCGTGGTGATATTGTCGGCCTGGCTCGCCGGGACGCCGGTGAATCTCTCGTAGTGTCCAAGGTCGAGGTCGGTTTCTGCGCCATCGTCGGTGACGAAGACCTCCCCATGCAGATAGGCGCTCATGGTCCCTGGATCTACATTCAGATAGCGGTCAAGTTAGCGCAGCCGCACGCGATAGCCGCGTGCCTGCAGCAAGGCACCGAGAGCCGCTG
>JAYZVT010000253.1:0-8286 GCA_036155355.1 Pseudomonadota bacterium | reverse complement strand
CCACGTCGAGCAGCTCGCAACTGGCGGCGGCGATGGACACGAAGACTTCGGAGGCCTGCACCAATGTCAAGGCGGCGGGCATCACCGTCTATACGATCGCCTTCGATCTTGACGACGCGGACACGGTAGCGCTGCTGCGCAACTGCGCTTCGGGCTCCAGCCGCGCGTTCTCCATAAACAACGGCGACGCGCTGATATCGATCTTCGAGGCGATCGCGGGCGAGATCAACAAGCTGCGCATCGCCAGCTAGCGACATCGGCGCGGGGCGGGGCTCACTCGGTTTCGTTGAACCCCGCCTCCACCAGCGCGATCAGTGCATCGAGCGCTTCGCGCGCCTGCGGCCCTTCGGTCTCGATGAGAATGGTATTACCGCGACCCGCGGCGAGCATCATCAGACCCATGATCGACGTGCCGGGCACAGTCTGACCTTCGCGGGTAACACTGATATCGGCGTCCCAGCTCTCGGCGCATTTCACGAACATGGCGGATGCCCTGGCGTGCAGCCCCTTGCGGTTGCGCACGACCACCTCGGCGAAGTAATGGCCCTCACCTGCCGGTCCCGGCGGCGAACCTTGCTCGTTTCTCGGCATTGCTCCCCCGGGGCTCCGGCTAGTCGCCGGAGAGAATTTCGCTGGCCACCGAGATATATTTGCGGCCGGCGTCCTGGGCGTCCTTGATCGACTGTGCGAGGTCCTTCTCTGCTCGCACACTTGCCAGCTTCACCAACAGGGGCAGATTGACGCCGGCTATGACTTCAACGTTGGCACGCTCCATGACCGATATTGCCAGGTTCGATGGCGTGCCACCGAACATGTCGGTGAGGACAATGGCTCCATCGCCGCTGTCTACTTCCGCGATGGCGGCGACGATCTCCTCGCGCCGCGCTTCCATGTCGTCGTCCGGTCCGATGGAAATGGTCGCAATCTGATCCTGCTTGCCGATCACATGCTCCAGGGCGGCGCGGAACTCCTGCGCGAGCCCGCCAGGGGTCACAATCACCAGCCCAATCATTCCGTCCGGTCCGTAATCACGTGCAATCGACACCACGCTCGCCGCGAAGCCACGTAACATCGTTCATGGCAGCGGGGCGCGCAAGCCCTCTCGCTGCGCGGTCAGAGCCGGCGCGTGAGCGCCAGCTTGAGCTTCTCTGGCGCGGAGGCCTCGCGAGGATCGAGGCGGACCAGTGGAAGCTCAACTCCGCAGATGCGGGCAGAGGGCGGGGGGTCAGGCGGCAGGCGGGGTATTTCGCTGGCGTCGCCGAGAACGGCGACGAGGACGAGCCGGGCCTCGCCCGATGCCGGTACATCGACGATGCCGATGCCGCGGACTTCCAGCTTTCCGGCGATTGCCGCAGGGGCACGCGCCAGTATCACGCCGTCATGAACCCGGAGCAGCACCTGGTCGTCGGCGACGAGGACCGCGCCCTCGGCGGCGAAGCGAGACAGGAAGCGAAGGGCCAGGTCCGACTTCAGCGAACCGGATGGGCCGCGCAGAAGGACGGCGCGCCCGGCCATGGCCAGACAGACGCCATGGACGTTGCTATCGCCGCGCGCGGCGGTCACGACGCGGGAAGCCGGATAACGAAGCGCGCGCCCGGACCGCGCGATCCGCGCTTGCGGCGAGCAATCTTGCGTTCCTTTGCCGCGGCGGCGGGCGGGCGCCGATTCTCGGCCCAAATGCGCCCGCCATGGGCGTTTACGATCTGCTGGGAGAGTTTGAGACCCAGTCCGGAATTCTGGCCGAAAGCGTCTTCGCCGGGCCGGTCGGTGTAGAAGCGCTCGAACACCCTGGCAAGGTTGTCGGGAGCTATGCCGGGGCCGTCATCCTCCACGGTTATCTCCACTTCCCGCTTCACCCGCCGCGCCGCGACGCGCACCTTGCCGTTCCTTGGAGAAAACGAGATGGCGTTGTCGAGCAGGTTGGTCATGACCTGGCCGAGACGGATGTCATGTCCGACGACGGTGAAGCCGTTCTTGCCGTCGGGATCGCGCTCGAGCGACAGCAGCACTTCTGGCGAGCCAGGGCCGTTGCCATGAACGTTATTGAAGGTGGGGACGATGGTGTTGAGCAGGTCGGCCATGTCCACGGGAGCCGCGTCTTCGCGCGCCAGTTCGGCATCGAGACGCGAAGCGTCGGAGATATCCGAGATAAGCCTGTCGAGACGGCGAACATCATGCTGGATGACCCGCATGAGTTCGTCGCGTGCCGCCTCGGTCTTGACGAGAGGAATGGCTTCGGCCGCGCTGCGCAGCGAGGTCAGCGGATTCTTCAGCTCGTGCGACACGTCGGCGGCAAAACTCTCGATAGCGTCGAGCCGGCGGTATAGCGCCGCCGTCATCTCGCGCAAGGCGCCGGAGAGATGGCCAATCTCGTCGGAGCGATGGGTGTAGTCGGGTATTTCCGCGCGCGCCTTGATGCTGCGGCGCACGGAGCGCGCAGCAGCCGACAGGCGCCGCATGGGGCCGGCAATGGTGCGCGCCATCAGGATTGCAAGAACGATTGTGACGGTAGCCGCGAAGGCAGCGACACGAATGATGCCCCAGCGTTCGGCGGCAACGATGGCGTCAATCTCGCCGCCGCGGGTGGAGAGCAGGAGCACGCCAAGCACGGCGCGCAGGCGCTGGATGGGCACCGCGACCGAGACCACGAGCGCGCCCTTTTCCGTCACGCGAACGATTGGCACCGAGGTCCCGGTCAGTGCGGATGCGACTTCGGGATAGGCTTTGCCGTTTTCGCCGCCAATCTCCTTGTAGACTGGAAGATTGTGTCGCCACAGCCAATTGGTCAGCGTCTGCCAGATGGTTTCAAACACGGATTGCGGCGGCTCGGTGATCGCGGGCGGAGCGTCGGGCCGAACCACCCGGCCCGATGTGTAGAGCGCGTCGGAATCGAGCAGTAGCGCGCCCTGGCGGTCATAGATCCGCGCCCGCGTACCCGTCGGCCTGATGAGGCTGCGCAGTTCGGGGGCGATGCGCTCGGGATTGATGGAAAACTGCAAGCCGCTCAGCGCCTCCTCACCGGCGCCGAGGCCCTGGTTCGCCTCCAGCTCGAAGGCGGGTTCGGGAGACAGCACGAGGCGGTCGGTATCGACCGACGCGGTGGAGCCGATTGCCCCGGCGATGATCTCGCCCTGGATGAGAAGGCTCTGCACTTTCGCGTCGATCAGACCGGCGCGAAACTGGTTCATAAACAGGATGCCGGCCACGAGAATGGCCAGGCCGACGAGATTCAGAACGACAATAAGTTGCGTGAGGCTGGTGAATGGAAAGCGACGCTCCAGCCGCCGTCCGAGCCGCTTGACGCGGCGGCGCAGCCGGTAGGCGAAACCGGTGCCGTCAGTACGCTCGTGCGAACCGGTTGATTGCAGCGCCATCGCTCCTCACGCTCATTGCGCTTCCTTGAAGCGGTAGCCGACGCCGTACAGCGTTTCGATCACATCGAAGGAGCGGTCCACGGCCTTGAACTTCTTACGCAGCCGCTTGATGTGACTGTCGATGGTACGGTCGTCTACATAAACCTGGTCGTCGTAGGCCGCATCCATTAGTGCGTCGCGGCTCTTCACCACACCGGGGCGCTGTGCCAGCGCGTGCAGGATGAGGAACTCGGTCACGGTCAGCGTCACCGGCCGGCCATCCCAGACGCAGGTATGCCGCTCCGGGTCCATTGTCAGCTTGCCACGCTCCAGCGCGCGCGAGGGCTCCTGCTCGGGCGCCGCCGCCTCGGCGGGACGCACGCGGCGTAAAACAGCCTTGACCCGCTCCACCAGCAGGCGCTGGGAGAAGGGCTTGGAGATGTAATCGTCGGCGCCCATCTTGAGCCCGAACAGTTCATCGATCTCCTCATCCTTGGAGGTGAGAAAGATCACCGGAATCTCTGTGCTCTGGCGCAGCCGCCGCAGCAGTTCCATGCCGTCCATGCGCGGCATCTTGATATCGAGAATGGCCAGGTCCGGCGGGTTGCCGGTCAGGCCGTCCAAGGCACTGACGCCGTCATTGTAGGACTGGGTCTTGTAGCCTTCGGCCTCCAGCACCATGCGCAATGACGTGAGGATGTTCCGGTCGTCGTCAACGAGTGCAATTGTCGGCATTGGTCCTGTGCCCCTGCGGCTTTACCTGATAAACACGCCGCGGCGGTCTATGGCCCCAACTGGGGCAAAATGTGGCAACATCGGTTGCAAGCCTTATGCCCGAGAATGTTACCCAAATGCAACAGTCTAGAAAATGCGACAGGAACCGGCCATAAAACCGCCTCCTTCCGAAAGCCCCGACGTGGCGGCAAGACGGCTGATGCGCAGCGGGCTGAAGGCGGCGCTGGCCACACTGGATGCCGGCAGCGGGACCCCGTACGCTTCACTGATTACTGCGGCGACGGAACCCTCAGGGGCCCCTGTGTTCCTGATTTCCCGCCTGGCGCGTCATACCAGAAACATCGAGGCCGACCCGCGCGCTTCCATCCTGTTTGACGGCACAGGCAGCGACGGCGACCCGCTTCAGGGCGGACGGGTTACGGTCGTGGGCCGGGCGGAGAAGACGGGCGATCCGGTGTCGCGGGCGCGTTTCCTTGCCCGTCATGAGGGCGCAGCCATGTATGCGGACTTCGCCGACTTCAGCTTCTACCGGCTGGAGGTCGAGGGCGCACATTACGTGGGCGGGTTCGGGCGCATCCATGACATCCCCGCAAGCGGGCTGGTGCTGGACATGGCGGGTGCGGAAGACGTGGCGGCGGCGGAAGCCGGGATCGTGGAACACATGAACGAAGACCACGCGGACGCCATCGAACTGTATGCAACGCGTCTGCTGGGAGCGCCGCCCGGACCATGGCGCATGACAGGCTGCGATCCCTGGGGCTGCGACCTGCTTTCCGGGGGGCGCGCCGCGAGGCTGGATTTTCCCTCCCGGAACACCTCGCCGGGTGAGATACGCAAGACGCTGGTGGCACTGGTAGCGGAGGCCCGCGGGCGTGGTTGACGGGAGTATGCCACCGCGTTCACCCTTGTCGCGGAATCTGGCGGGAGGCGCTAAATTTAGACCAATGAATGCTTGCCGGGGCGTGGCGTCTCCACTAGCTTGCCGCGCTCAATCCCAGATCGGCCCAGGAAGGGCGCAGACGGAACCGTCCGGCGGGGCATTGCCGGATTGCAAGTGGAGCTTTCCAGATGAGCGCGCAGGGCGGCGATAACCTGTTTCCGGTCAAGAAACCGGGCACCATCCACCGCAATACAACGGCCGTCGAGCTGATCGAATTCGCGGTGCGCCGCGGCGAGGGCAAGCTCGCCGCCAATGGCGCGCTGGCAGTGGAAACCGGTGCTCATACGGGCCGTTCCGCGCGCGACAAATACACGGTTCGCGACGCCACTACCGAGAAGACGCTGTGGTGGGACAACAACCAGCCGATGACACCGGAGCAGTTCGATCTGCTCTTTGCCGACATGCTCGCCCATGCGGAGGGGCGCGAGATGTTCGTGCAGGACCTCTATGCGGGAGCCGACGCCACGCACCGGCTGGCCGCGCGCATCCACGTCGAGCTTGCCTGGCACGCGCTGTTCATCCGCTACCTGCTGCGGGTGCCGAATGCCACGGAACTGAAGTCCTTCGCGCCTGAATTCACCGTGGTCAACCTGCCCAGCTTCCGCGCCGACCCCAAGCGGCACGGCACGCGGTCCGAAACCGTGATCGCCTGCAACTTCACCCGCAAGCTGGTGCTGATCGGCGGCACGTCCTACGCGGGCGAGACGAAGAAATCCGTGTTCGGCTATCTCAATTTCCTGCTGCCGGAAAAAGGCGTGATGCCGATGCACTGCTCGGCGAACGAGTCCCGCGAAGGCAGCGAGGCCGCCGTCTTCTTCGGCCTGTCCGGCACGGGCAAGACGACGCTTTCGGCCGATCCGGCACGCACGCTGCTCGGCGACGACGAACATGGCTGGTCGCAGGAGGGCATCTACAACTTCGAGGGCGGCTGCTACGCCAAGACCATCCGCCTGTCGGCCGAGGCCGAGCCGCAGATCCACGCGGCCTCGACCCGCTTCGGCGCGCTGCTGGAGAATGTGGTGCTGCTGGGGGACCGCACGCCCGACTTCGACGACGGCTCGCTTACGGAGAATGCACGTTCGGCCTATCCGCTGGAGTTCATTGACAACGCCAGCAGCACCGGCGTCTCGGGCCACCCGAAGAACATCGTCATGCTGACGGCGGATGCCTTTGGCGTATTACCGCCCATCGCGCGGCTGACGCCGAGCCAGGCCATGTATCATTTCATTTCCGGATACACGGCCAAGGTGGCCGGCACCGAGAAGGGCGTGAAGGGCGTGCAGGCGACTTTCTCCACCTGCTTCGGCGCGCCGTTCATGCCGCGGCATCCCAGCGTATACGGCAACCTGCTGCGCAAGCTGATCGCCAAGCATGGCGTGGACTGCTGGCTGGTCAACACCGGCTGGACCGGCGGCAAATATGGCGAGGGCCACCGTATGCCCATCAAGGCGACGCGTGCGCTGCTTTCCGCCGCGCTCGACGGCAGCCTGAAGTCGGTCGAGATGAGGATTGATCCCATCTTCGGCTTCGAGGTCCCGGTGGCGGTCACGGGCGTGGACGCGAGCGTGCTGAAGCCGCGCGACACCTGGGCCGACAAGGCGGCCTATGACGCGCAGGCCAAGGCGCTGGTGGACATGTTCAGCGAGAACTTCGCCAAGTTCGAGGCACATGTGGATCCCGAGGTCCTGCACGCCGCGCCGGCGCTGCGCCGCGCCGCCGAATAGGCTCAGGCGACCGGTCCATTCCAGTCTTTGCCGCCGCGCCGTTGCGCGGCAAAGGCGCGCGCCCGGTTGGGTTCGCGCAAAAAGTTCCCATATGATCGGCGGAAAGAAGAAGTCCATTTCCGGGAGACCCAGCCAACATGGGAAGCAAGACGCGGACGAGCGCCTCGCGCGGGGCGGGATCGCCCGAAATCACGGGCTTCTACGAGCCCGACACGGGCAGCATCCAGTATGTGCTCGCCGATCCCGCAACCGGCCGGTGTGCGCTCATCGACGTGGTGCTGAATTTCGATCCGAAGGCCTGCCGCACCTCAACGGTCTCGGCGCAGCAGATTCTCGACTTCGTGAAGAAGCGCGGCCTGACGGTGGACTGGATCCTCGACACACATCCCCATGCGGACCACTTCATGGCCGGCGCCTGGCTGAAAGAGAAACTCGGCGCGCCGCAGGCGATCGGCGAGAAGGTGCGGGACATCGCCATATTGTGGCGCAAACTATACAACAAGCCTGATGCCTTCGACGCGGACCGACAGTTCGACCGGCTGTTGGCGGATGCGGAAACTTTCGATGTCGGCACTATCCCCGTTCGCGTGATGCTGTCGCCCGGCCACACGCTCGGTTCGATTACATTTGTCGCCGGCGACGCGGCGATGGTGCATGACACGCTGATGTATCCCGACAGCGGATCGTCGCGCTGCGATTTCCCCGGCGGCAGCGCCCACGATCTGTTCGCGTCGATCCAGAATATCCTGGCGCTGCCCGAGGAGACGCGGCTGTTCGTCGGCCACGACTATTGCAAGGGCGGACGCGAACCGATGTGGGAGGCGAGCGTCGCCGAGCACAAAGCATCCAACATCCATGTGAAGTCGGGCACCAGCGAAGCCGACTACGTGAAGGTGCGCGAAGCGCGCGACGCCACGCTCGCACTGCCGGACAGGATGCTGCATGCGCTGCAGGTGAACCTGCGCGGTGGCCGCCTGCCTGAGGCCGAAGACGACGGCAACAGCTATCTCAAGCTGCCGCTCAACCGCTTCTGATTTTCACAGGTGAAGAGCGCCCCGCCCGGGGCAAGGGAACCGGCGGAACCCGTCCGCCGGCCGATAGCGAGCCAATGTGGCGGGCGGGCCTGACAGCCCGCCCTTCACGTCAGATTGCTTCTTTCAGTTCCTTGGCGGCGCGGAACGCGACTTTCTTCGACGCCTTGATATGAATCTGTTCGCCGGTCGCGGGATTGCGGCCCATGCGCGCGGCGCGCTTGCGGACCTGCAAGATGCCGAGGCCGGTCAGGCGAATACGGTCGCCCTTCTTGAGATGCTTGGTGACCATGGTGACGAGATCGCCAAGCAAGGCCTCAGCCTGCTTCTTCGACATTTCGTGGTTCTCGCCGAGGGCGGCGGCAAGGTGCTTCAAGGTAACGGTCGGTGCGGTTTTCGTTGCGGTTGCCATGGGTTCCTCCTGAACTTCAGCCCGGTGGATTAGATGATTCGAGGCCGTTTTGGCCACGTAAATCTGCATTTCTTCAACAAAGTGCGGGCAA
>JAYZVT010000252.1:0-8551 GCA_036155355.1 Pseudomonadota bacterium | reverse complement strand
GCGGCGCTGGAAGCGGGCGAACTCTGGGCCGCCTCGCTCGATGTGTTCGAGACCGAGCCCCTGCCCGCATCGAGCCCGCTGTGGTCGCATCCGCGCGAGGTGGTCACACCGCATAATGCGTCGATATCGGACAGTCGCGCGGTTTGCCGCTACGTTCTCGGCCAGATAGACCGGCTCGAATCCGGTATGGAACTGGAGAATGTGATCGATCTGGCGCGCGGCTACTGACGCGGCGGCGCGGGACCGGTGACGCGATCGGCGACGAGAATGTTGGTGCGGCTCGCATGCCAGTGGTAGCCCATGCCGAAATTGACCGGCGAGGCGCCCGCGAAGAGCTGGGCCATGTCAGGCTGCTCGTGGCGTTTGAACTCGTCGATGGGCGGGAGATACTGCCCGAAGGGCCGCAGACGCCAGCGCCCGGGCTCGAAATATTTCAGCGGAATGCCGGAGTCGTCCTGGACCAGCGTGGCGCTGTTGGCGAGCAGGAAACCGCGCACCCTGGAAAAGCCGCCCACATGCATCAGGTATGACGCGCTCTTCAGCAGGCTGTCGCCGCCACCAAGCTTTTCGCAGAATTTCAGGAAGCCGCTCTTGCCGACGCCGCCGTCGGAGAGATCGGTGCTGAAATAGTAGAGCGTACGCTGGCCTCCCGCCGGTCCAGCGAAGTCGATGCGCACGCCCCTTGGCCGTGCCTTGCCGCCGGATTTCAGGGGCGCCGTACCGCCCTTGCCGTCAAGGTTCAGAAAGGTGACGCCAGTGATGGTCATGCCGCTGCGGGCCAGCGACAGGTAGAGCACCGGCAGAACGCCGGTGAAGCTGCCCGAGCGCATGTCAGTGCCCATGTCGCGTGTAATGAAATAGCCGTATTGCAGGAAATTGCCGAGGGAAGCGCGCAGTTCTCCCAGCGCGGCGGGAAGCTTAGCCGGCGGCAACGCGATCACGTCGGGCAACGGCCCCACCGGCTCCAGGCCAGCGAAAACGTAGGTCGTCGCGCGCGGGAACAGCGCCTCGGCGTTGGGGAAGTCCGGACCGCTGAACATGTAGAACATCACCGGCGAGGGCGTGCCGAGATTGGCGAGCGACCAGACGCGGGCGCGGCTCAATTGCCGCTGATCCAGCTCGGCCCATGAAGCGTTCATGGCGCTCGCATGAGACTGCCAGGCCGGATCCTGCGTCATGGGGGCAAGCGGGGAGGTCGGCGCTGGCCTCAGGCCGGCGAGAATACGCGCGGTATCGTCGGGCGTGGCGTCCAAGGCGGTGACCGGTGCATTGGTCACGGCGGCGTGGGCGAAGAACACCAGCAGGGCCGCAATGAAGGAAAAGCGACGTTTCACCAAGAATTCCACTTCACGCATGACAAACCGGCGGGAACCGGAGCGTTCCGCACATTGTTATTCCGACGGACAAAACCAAGGGAGTTTGACCATGCGAGGAATCCTGCTCTGGCTCGTCGGCGTTCCGATCCCTGTGATCATCCTGCTCTATCTGTTCGACGTGCTCTAGACGCAGCCGAAGCGGCAGCCGCTCAGTTCTTGACGAAGGTGACCGTACTCATGAGGCCGCCGGCCTTTTCCTTGTCCGGCGCATAGTAGAGTACGTTCACCATCAATTCGTCGTTCTGGCCGCTCCATGAGTGGACCTTGAATGGCCCTTCGTCGAAATTCTCGTCGGCCTTGCGCTCCATCACCGTCTCGACGCCCTTCAGCAGGTCATCGCTTGCGTCCTTGGCTGGCAGCACCAGCGAGCAGGCGAAGCTTGTGGAGTTGGCGAAATCGGGCACCTGTTTCTTGAATTCCTCGTCCGGCTTGGATCGCGTGGTGACGAGCGCGAATTCCTGCTCGAAATCCTTGTAGCGCCAGGCGCGCAACTCTTCGGCGGGGGCCTCGGGCTGGAACGGCTTGAGGTCGTCGCCCTGAAGCTCGGTGAATTCACCGGCCTTGGCGACGCGGGCCACGTCCCCGATGTCCGGCATGCGCGAAAGGCAGAACAGGTTGAACATGGCGACGGAGCGTTCCGCACCGGCCTTTTCCGGCAGCGCGTCGGCGGCGGCCGGAATTGCCATTGCCCATGCAAGCGGCAAGGCCGCCAGGAATCCGAACTTTTTCATGTGGTCTCCCTTTCGCTTTACTGAAAACATAGGCAGCTGAATGGGATTCCGCCAGCCGCGTCAGTCGGTTTCGTCCCTGCCCGGCCGCCAGTTGGGGAATTCCGCCCCGCATTGGCGGCACTTGCCGGCATTGACGATGCGAAAGTGATAGCCATAGGCCGCGCCGCAACCGGGGCAGATACGCTTGGACTGCATAATGATGGCGCCAGTGCCGGCTAGGGCGATCACGCCGACGAAGATCCACCGCAGGGCCGGAATGTCGATTTCGACGATTTCGACCAGCGCCAGTCCGAACAGACAGAGCGCGGCGACCACATAGGCCGAATTGACCCAATCGGTCCCCGTTTTTCGGGCCTCGGCGTCCTGAGGGACTTTGTTCCGGTTTGCGGGCCGGCCGCTCATGATCGCGTCAAAGCCTCTTTATCCTTGTGATATCCAGACCAGCGGCGGAAATCCGGGGGACGGCGACTGCAAAAGGTTCGACCGCCGTCTCCATATGGTAGGCGTTGGCATGGAGCAGCCGTGTCGCGTCGAGCATGATGCCGACATGGCCTTTCCAGAAAATCAGGTCGCCGCGTTCAAGACCAGTCAAGCCAGTGGTGACCGGCACCGGACGGCCAAGCGCGTGTTCCTGCAAGTCGGAATCGCGTGGTGATGAGATGCCTGCGGCATTGAGCGAGAGTTGCACGAGCGCGGAACAGTCCAGTCCCAAGCTGCTGCGGCCGCCCCACAGATAGGGCGTGCCGATGAAACGCTCCGCTACCGCGGCAAAGTCCGCGGCATTTTCATCGACCCGAGCTACATGGCAGGCTGCAACGTATCCACCCGTCGCAAGGCGATGGAACTTCCCCTCAACCCCCGCCGACTGGACCAGCGAGCCGATGCTGAGCTGCGCCAAATGTGGAAGCTTGATGTCTGGACCGGGATAGACATAGGTCCGCAACGCCGAGACCTTGTGGGTTGGCGTGCCTGCGCCCTGTGCAAGCGACGCGGCAGGCAGGTAGCCCACATAGCGGTCGCTCCGAAGCTGTCCCCAGACCCAACCTTCGCGCTCCTCGAAAACGGTCACCGCCTCGCCATGCAGCGCCTCGGTATCGAGCGCCCCGTCGGGTCGATGCTCGCGGCGCAAGGGCGCAAGCGCGTCGCAGACGAAATAGTCGCTGCCGGTGACGAAGCGCTTCGCCTTCACCCGGCCACGAAGCTCCTCGGCAGCCAGATCGTCCCGCCAGGCATTCAGCCTCCGGTCGAGTGCGCTGGTCATTTCGCGAAATCCCGGCGAAAAACCTCGAAGAGAGCGCGCGCGCCCTGTGGCTCGCCGCCTTCGGGACGGGCAGGCTTCGGTTTGGGCACCCAGCCGTAAATGTCCAGATGGGCATAGGCCGCGGCGCGAGTAACGAAGCGTTTCAGGAACAGCGCCGCCGTGACCGATCCCGCGAAAGGCCCGTCGGAGATGTGGTTGACGTCAGCGATCTTGCTCTTCAGCGACTTGTCGTAGGGTGCCCAGAACGGCATCCGCCACAGCGGGTCGTCCACGCGCATTCCGGCCTCAAGCAGCTTGCCGGTGAAAGTGTCGTCGGTGCAATAGAGCGGCGGCAGATCGGGGCCGAGCGCCACCCGCGCCGCGCCCGTGAGCGTGGCAATCGTCACCATCAGCTCCGGCGCATCCTCGTCGGCAACGGCAAGGGCATCAGCGAGGACAAGGCGGCCCTCCGCGTCGGTATTGCCGATTTCAACCGTCATGCCGTTGCGGCTCGGCAGCACGTCGCCCGGACGGAAGGCGTTGGCTGAGACATTGTTCTCGGCCGCAGGAACAAGCACGCGCAGGCGGATGGGCAGCTTCGCCTCCATCACCATGCGCGCCAGCGACAAAACTGTCGCTGCGCCGCCCATGTCCTTCTTCATCAGTGCCATGGACGACCCGGGCTTTAAATTGAGGCCGCCGGTGTCAAAGCAGATGCCCTTGCCCACCAGTGTCACTCTGCGGCCTTTTGCGGGACCCCAGGAGAAGTCGATGAGACGGGGCGCCCGGTCGCTCGCCCTGCCGACAGCATGGATGAGCGGCAGGTTGTGTCTGAGCAGATCATCGCCCCTGATGACGCTGGTCTTGGCGCCATGCGCGCGGGCGAGTTTGAGCGCGGCAGCTTCCAGCTCGGCCGGACCAAGATCATTGGCGGGCGTATTGATCAGATCGCGGCCGAAACAGACCGCTCCCACCACCTGCTCCACATGGGTGCGATCGGCGCCAGCCGGCAGCACGAGACGGCGTGGCTTCTTCGCTGCTCCCCGGCGGTAGCGCGTGAATTCGTAGCTGCCGAGCGCCCAGCCGATGGCTGTAAGCGTTGGATCGGCGGGCGGTGTGGCGAAGTGGTAGTCGCCTTGCGGCAAGGCGCCGGGTAGCGCGCCCGCGAGCAGCGGCGAAGGCGCACCGGCCGCGTCGCCGCCAAGACCGAGCAGGGCGCCCGCGAGCGCTCCCCCCTCCCCTGGCACCAAGACAACGGTACCGGCGTCCGGCTTCCAGCCGGTCGCCCTGAGCCATCCGGCCTGGGCGGGTTTCAGGGAGCCAAGCACGGAGTCGAGGGTTTCAGGCGTTGCCATCCACACCGGCAGCGACTTGCCGCCCCTTGCCGCGAACGACCTGGCGGGGTCGATCGAGGCGCCATTTCCAGACGCGCTCTTTGACGGGTTGGCTGGCCTGGTCATGCTCGATACGCCGAAGATTGGGGCCGCAGAATCCGAATTGCGGGGGTGATCGGAGCCATGTATTGCAAGGTCCGGCGTTTCTGACAATGGGAGTCCGGCATGGGCGGGGCGAATTATCAGCTGATCATCGGCGACAAGAATTATTCGTCCTGGAGCCTGCGTCCGTGGCTGCTCATGCGGGTCATGGGCATTCCCTTCAGCGAAACCAAGGTGTTGCTGAAGGTGCCGGAACGGCACGCCAACATCCTGAAACATTCGCCATCGGGAAAGGTGCCGGCGCTCAAGGTGGACGGACAGACCATCTGGGATACGCTGGCGATCATTGAGTTCATGGCCGAGAGACACCCGGACAAGCCAGTGTGGCCGCGCGACGCCATGGTCCGGGCCCTCGCCCGTTCGGCGAGCGCGGAGATGCATTCGGGCTTCGCCGACCTGCGCAACGAAATGCCGATGGACATATTGCGTCACCTGCCCAAGCCGCCGAGCGAGGCAGTGCAGAAAGACGTGCGGCGGATCGTGGAAATCTGGCGGCTCTGCCGGCGGGCCAATGGCAAGGGCGGGCCGTTCCTGTTCGGGGCCTTCAGCGCAGCCGACGCGATGTATGCGCCCGTTGCCACGCGCTTCAGGACCTATGGGGTCGATCTGGCGGCGCTGGGGGACGACGGAACCGCGGCTGCCTATGGCGAGGCCATACTTGCTATGCCCGAGATGGCGGAGTGGAGCAAGGACGCCCGCGCCGAGCTGAAAGAGCGGGGAGAAACGCTCTGAGATCCGGCCACTGCGCCGGATTTCGCATGGTTAATCCTTTTTTGACGGCTGTGCCGGAATATGACACCGACACGAACCGCCACGGCCTTGCGGCCGGAAGGATGTATCCATGGCCCGTCGGCCGCTGCCGGGCGCCTCGTCCCGGATTGCCCTTGCCCTGCTGAGCAGCGTAGCCGTCCTGGCACTCCTGCCGGGCTGCACGCTCATGAACAGCAAACGGTCCAAGGGGCCGGTGGCGGTCACGCAATTCACCGAAAAGCCCTCGGGGCTGGCCACCAAGCCTACGAATCCCCTGCATGTTGCCACGGCCTATTGGGCCGAGCAGCACCGCAAGGACCCAAAGGATCCCAAGGCCGCCATCGCCTATGCCCAGAACCTGAAGGCCATGGGCACCCGCGACAAGGCCTTCGAGGCGCTGGCGGAGACCTATCGCTTCAATCCCGGGCATCACGACCTCGCTTCCGAGTATGGCCGCCTGGCGCTGGAAATGGGCGAATCCAAGCTTGCCGAGCAATTGCTTGAGGCGGCTGAAAAGCCGGACGGGAGTACCGACTGGCGGGTGCTCTCCGCCCGCGGCGCCATTCTGGCCAAGCAGGGCAAGCATGAGGCGGCGCAGAATTACCTCGTGGCGGCGCTGCAGCGCCAGCCGAACGAGCCGGCCATCATGAACAATCTGGCACTCTCCTATGCCCTGTCCGGGAAGCCCGGCAAGGCGGAGAAGCTGCTGCGGCAAGCGAGCGCCACCGGCGGCGAAACCGTTACGGTGCGGCAGAACCTAGCGCTGGTGCTCGGCGTTCAGGGCAAGTTCGACGATGCGCGCAAGGTGGCCGAAGTGGACCTGCCGGGCGACAAGGCCGCGGCCAACCTCGCATTCCTGCGCAACATGACAAAGGACTCCCGCTTCGCGCCGACGCCCGACGACACACCGGCGGCTGCCCCCGTTGCCGTCGCCACTGCGACGCCGGAGAAGCCCGTGACCGTCGCGGAAGCAAAGAAGAAGGACCAGCCGGTCAAGGCGTCTACCGCCCTGTCCCAGCCTGTTGCGGCAGCGGAGACCAAAAAGAATGACCAGCCGGTCAAGGCCCTTGCCGCCGCTCCGAGGCCCACTCCGGCCGCGGAGGCCAAGGCAAAGGACGAGGCCTCAAAGAGCGCGCCCGCGAAAGAGAAGACCGATCGCCTTGAAGCGGCGAATACCGAAACGGCGGCGCCGGTGTGGTCAACAACCGTCGCGCCGGTGCGCAAGACGTCGATGCTCGAGGCAGCCTTCGACCACTGACGGGCTTCGACCACTGACGGGCATCGCCGCCGCGGCGGCGCAATTATCCTTCAGATTTTCAGCTTTCCAATGCCGCCTGACCGGCTGCAAATTTCTCGTCAGCCGCCGCGGACCGCCATCAGCTTGATATAGGCGGGGCCGAGGATGACGATGAACAGCACCGGCAGGAAGAACAGGATCATCGGCACGGTGAGCTTGGGCGGTAGCGCCGCGGCCTTCTTCTCGGCCTCGGCCATGCGCATGTCGCGGTTTTCCTTGGCCATGACTCGCAGCGACTGACCGACCGGCGTTCCGTAGCGCTCGGCCTGAATCAGGCTGGTGCTGACCGCCTTCACGCCGGCAAGACCCGTGCGCTTGCCGAGATTCTCGAAGGCCTGGCGGCGCTCGGGCAGATAGGACAGTTCGGCGGTCGTCAGGCTGAATTCCTCAGCTAGCTCAAGAGAACGGGTGCCGATTTCCTTGGCCACCTTGGAGAAAGCCGCCTCCACCGACATGCCGGACTGCACGCAGATGAGGAGGAGATCGAGCGCGTCGGGGAACGCGCGCTTGATCGACTTTTGACGACGCTGGGTCAGGTTGGCGACGAAAACATTGGGCAGATAGAAGCCCAGATAGCCGCCGCCTAAGGTCATCACCAGGCGCAGCAACGCCGGCAGTCCATAATCGTTCACCAGGAACAGGTAGAGACCCGTGCCAATCAATGTGACGACTGGCATGGCGATACGGAAGAACATGAAGGCGATAAGCGGCGCCTGGCCGCGCAGACCGGCCATTTTCAGCTTCTGCCGCGTTGATTCTGTATCGAGCAGCTTCTCCAGATTCAGCTGCTCCACCACCTGCTTCATGAAGCCCTTGGGCTGGCTTCGCAGCTTGGCGTGGCGTTCCTCCTCGTTGAGCTTGGCCATTCGCTCGGCGCGCAGCTTTTCGCGCTCCGACCCGACCGCTTTCATGCGCGCCCCCAGCCTGTCTCCCGACAGAAGCGGCATGGCGAGCGTGGCGATGGTGGCGAACACCGCAACGGCGGTAAGAACGATGATGACGAACTGGGGTTCGATAAGTGCTTCAATATCCATGCGCGGTCCTAATAGTCGAAGTTGATCATCTTGCGCATGACCAGTGCGCCGCAGGTCATCCAGAAGGCGCTGATGCCGAGCATGAACTTGCCCAACGGGGTGGTCCACAGAAGCGTGATGTAGTCTGGGTTGGTCATGAAAATGAGCATCATCACCGCGGGCGGCAGCGCGCCGATAATTACGGCCGACGCCTTCGCCTCGGCGCTGAAGGCCTGAACCTTGGCGTAGAGCCGCTGACGATCGCGCAACACGGTCGAGAGGTTGCCAAGGGTTTCGGCAAGATTGCCGCCGGTCTGCTGCTGGATGGCGATGACGATGGCGAAGAAATTGACCTCCTGAAGCGGCATGCGCTCATACATACGCTCAAAGGCTCTGGAGAGGGGCAGGCCGACGCGCTGCTGCTCTACCAGATCCTCGAATTCTCCACGCACGGGCTCCGGCGTCTCGGCGGCAATGATGGCAAGGCAGTCGCTCAACGGCAGGCCGGACTTTACGCCACGCACGATCACGTCCAGCGCGTTGGCGAATTCGATCATGAACTTGCCCTGGCGGCGCTTGGTCAGAAAGGCGAGCAGCCAGCGCGGCAGGCCGATTCCGCCGGCCAGGGCCGCGCCCGCGGCAACGTAG
>JAYZVT010000251.1:0-6718 GCA_036155355.1 Pseudomonadota bacterium | reverse complement strand
AGCTCGATATTTTCACTCGCATCAATCAGCGGATTGGGAACGCGGCTGCGGCCCGGTTGCAGGGCAAGAACCGGCAGCCCTACCGTAGCAGCCTCGACGAGCGCCATGGACGCCATCCCGGCCCCGCCGCTGGCCGCCCCCAGCAGCGCGACGGCGTCGTGGCCCGTCACTTCCACCTGCACATTGGCCGGACGGTTCACAGATGCGAGCCAACGATGCCAAAGAGATGTATCCTCGTTGGGATGCGGCTTGATCAATAGCGTCAATTGACTTTCAGCTGTCAGGGTTTGCAGCAACGCCTGCGCTACGCCGAATTGCTCAAAGCCAATATCATTTTTCCTTCCGGACTCTGCAACGACTGGCTCGGAGAAATAGACGAGCACTGGCCGGTCGGAAGGCCGCGACTGCTCCCGAACCAGCCGGTTGATGCGCTCCAGATGTGGCTGCCCCGTCACGACGATCTGGGCGCGCCGCGAAGGCAGCCGCTCCAGTTCAATGCGCGACGCATCATCGAGCGCGCAAATCCAGTCCGGCTGCGACAACCTGAAGCGCGTCGCCAAGTTTATTGAGGCGTCGAGAATTGCCACTGAGCCAACGCCACGATCCCGGGCCGCATTCCATCCATTGCTGTCGTAGTCTGCGCTGGCACTGGTCCCCGTGATGAGAACGTCGGCGCATTCCATCTCCTCCTGCCAGTCCTGACGCAAGCATTCGGCAGCCTCTGCTGCGAGTACAGGGAATGCGGGCCCTTCGGCGCACACTGCGGCTTCATAGCCGACGTCACGGCATGGTTTCAGCATCGCCGCAATCACCCGCCCACCCGCAATGTCATGCGCCATCATGAGCAACTTCTGCCTCATCTGCGCGGCTTAAGCGGCTGCCTCCAGCCGCCGCAGTTCGTCGCGGCCCTCAAGCACCTTGAGAAAAGCCTCGGCGACACGATCGATCAGTTGCTCCGAAAGGTCGAACGAGCATATGCCAAATCCCAGTTCTTCCTGTTCGTACATGCGCTCGCAAACCGGATTGAGCCCCTTGGGATAGCTGCGCCCTCCCGGCGCGCGGCCTTGCTGGAAATAGGGCAGCAGGTAAAGCGGGCGAATATAGCCCTGGTTGACGGGAACACCTTCCGCGGAGATCGCGCGGGCGATGACGTCACGGGAGACACCCAGTACGGCAGCATTCACTTTGGCCGGCCAGGCATAGTAGGCATGGCGGCAACCTGCGCGGCACGCCGGCGGCGTGAAGCCGTCTATGCCCGTCAGCGCATGCGACAGGCGTTTGGCATAGCGTTCCCGCTCTGCCACCAGCACATCGGCTTTCTCAAGCTGGCACAGTCCAACGGCGGCGCTCAATTCGGTCAGCCGGTAGTTGAAGCCGACAATGTCGGACAAAGAGTTGTCCCCATAATGTTCGATCAGGTTCTCGCCGTGATTGCGGATAAGACGAAGCCTGAGCGCGAGGCGCTCGTCGTCAGTGATGCAAATGCCCCCCTCTCCGGTCTGGATATGCTTGTGCCGGTTCAGGCTGAATACCCCGATATGCCCGATTGTGCCGGCATACGTGCCGTCCTCGCTCGCCAGCGGACCCTGCGCGTTGTCCTCGATCAGTATGAGCCCATGCTCGTCCGCAAGTGCGCGCAAGTCGTGAAGCTGGGCCGGATGCCCGAACAGGTTGACCGCGATGATGGCCTTCGTCCTTGACGTAAGGCTGCGGTGCACGCTTTCGGGATCGATGCAGAAATAGGTATCCTCGATGTCGGCGAAGACCGGGGTCGCGCCACAGACAGCCGGCGCCAGCGCGGTCGCCGACATGGTGTATGGCGGCACGATAACTTCGTCTCCCAGGCCTGCGCCGGCAGCAGCGACGGCTGCATAGAGGCCCGATGTCGCCGAGTTGACGCTGACTGCGTGCCCGACGCCGAACTTCGAGCGCCAGGCCGCCTCCAGCGCGCGCACTCGCGCTCCGCCGTCGAATTCCTTCACCGGTGCGCCAACGAATCCGGAAAGCTCTCCGTTGCGAACCACATCGACGACTGCCGCAACTTCCTCCTCGCCTATGCGGCGGTAGAGCGCGAGCGGTTCTGGAATCACGGGATTGCCGCCGAGAATTGCCAGTTTGCTCATGCCGCCCCTGCCATCTCCAGGAGAATATCGCAGATCTGCTCTGCATCGATGGCCGAGGCGGCGCTGCTTGCCAGCGTCTCGCCGTTGACAACCGCCCCGTACAGATTTTGTGCCGCCCTTAGAAACACGTCGCCGGTCTCCGTGCCTTCAAAGCTGCCGCCGCCGGGCAGTCGATAGCCAGGAGAGTCGGGATCATCCGATACCGGCCGCCGCCGGATCTCGCGTCCGCCCTGCTCCACGCGGATAACTCCCTTCGCCGTCACGATCTCCAGTTCGAAATATGCGAAATCGCGTCCATCGCTGCTGACCAGATGCACGGGGAACCCGCCCTTGCCCTCCAGCAACGCATCGACAGTTGGATCTCCAGGATCAAGGTCGGTGCGTGCGATCCGAGCCGCAATCGGTCGCGACCGGCCGGACAGCATGTGGATCAGGTCGATCATGTGACTGCCATTATTACGGATGCCACGATTGTAGAAGCCGGTGATGGACCTGATCGCGCCATGCTCGCCGGCAGCCAGTTCGTCCGCCAGTTTCCGCATCGCCGGCTGCCAGCGTCGAAGGTGATTGACTGCGAGCAGCTTTCCAGCGCCACGATATGCGTCCGCCAGCTCCTGGGAACGCCTGTAATCCGCCGTCAGAGGCTTCTCGCACCACACGGCGCGCGCATGCGTTCGCAACAGTTCGCGCAGGCCATCTTCATGCAGCCCAGTGGGCGTGCACAGGCTCGCCACGTCGAAGGAGAGCCCGGACCCTGCCAATTCCGCGAGCGTGGCGAACCCTGCGGCCACGCCCCACTGCTGCATGAATCCTTCGCGTCTGACCGTGTCCGGATCAACGCAGGCAGCCAAGTGAAAGTCGGGATGCCGATGGTAGGCGGCCGCATGGCTGGGAATGCCTTCGACGCTCCAGGTCTCGGGCAGTCCGCCCCCGATACGACCACAGCCGACGATAACGGCATCAAGAACAGCCTCTGAATTCTGGCTCTGCACGATACGAGCTATAGGGGATAACCGTACCGCTCCAGAGGCGGGCCGTACTTGTCGCTGATTGCCCGGTTTCCTTCGCGGAAGAGATCGCCGATCTTGGATTCCCAGTCGCCGGGATAGACGACTTTGAGCGGCTTGTCCCCCCAGAAGGCAAAGAGCACCTTCTTGATCTTCGCGGCCCCGGGAACCACGCGTGAAAGCGGTACACCCCACAGGAAGCGGCTGCGCAGTGCCTGGTAGCGGGCCACCGACTCCGCCGTGCGCTGGTGAGAATGCCTTCCTTCGAGATGCCGGGCGACCTCCCCTGGATCCAGGCCGAGTACTTTCGCAAGTTTTCCGGCAAACGCCCGTGGATCGGAGATGAACTCCTCGAACAACAGCACATGCACACGCTCCCTGCCGAACAGCTTCTCGTAGACGGACAGGATGCGCGCATAGTCGAGGGTCTGCAGGAAACCACGTGAAGGATTGGCAAAGTTGAAAGTGAGATACTCCTCGAAGTTGACGTGCCGCCCTCCATAAGGTTCGGGCGCGGGCCTCAGCCGCCTGCCGCTGTTCGCATACATCGAGGCCAGGGAGGATGTCTGGCTTCGCAATACCGCCAATACGTGCGCGTCTGGCATCAATGCCTTCAGCCGCTTGGCCGCGATGCTCCGGATGCTCGTGTTCACCACAGTCTCATCTGAATAGATGATCACCGCACGCGCCTGCGACCGAGCACGCCCCACGGCGGCACTCAAGCCAGCTTGATCGAATTCCATGTCGTCCCCGATAGCCAGGGCAGTGCAAAGGTCGCCGATCCGCTTGTCGGCAAAAGGACGCGCGACGCTCATGATACCAGGGTGCATGCCGAAGAGATGATCCTGCAGCGTCGTCGTTGCGGTCTTCGGAAAGCCTATATGTATCACTTCCCGCATCACCGCTGTTCCTTCGCAAGCTTTCCGAGGCGGAGTTGCTCAGCCATAACCATGTCTTCCGGTTCGTCGATATCAACAGCATGGTTTCGCGGAATCACGCAGGGAGCCATCTTCCGGTAGACCTTGACGGTGTCTGCAAGCAGCCGCCGCGCATCGATGAAAAAAAAACCGCCGGCATCGTGATAGACCGTTTCAAGCTGCTGCGAATGACGTTCCCAGCTTTCCGGAAAGGCAGGCTCGAGTATCCCCTCGCCGTTTACCGCCAGCGCGCGGCGGACAGGGGCATCGTAGGTCGTGACCGACAGCACGGGCACTTCTCGGCCATGCCCCATGAACACTTCATATCCTTTGCGCAGGTCTTCGGCCTCGATCAGGGCTGCGGTGGCATAAACGAGACAGATGGTCTCGAAGGTCTGTCCCCGCTTCTCATACTCCTTAACCACCCAGCGCAGCACTTCGATGATGCCGACATCGTTGGCCGATACGCAGTCGTCCCTGAGAAAATCCACGGGAAAGCCAAGGTCCCGCGCGATCGAGGCATATCGCTCGCTGTCAGTGGACATGTGTATGGTTCCGAACAGGCCGCTGCCTTTCGCCGCGGCGAGCGGCCATCCGAACATCGGCTTT
The DNA here is from genome assembly GCA_036155355.1 of Pseudomonadota bacterium. GTDB lineage: Bacteria > Pseudomonadota > Alphaproteobacteria > Rhizobiales > Methyloligellaceae > JAYZVT01. Next base: position 2,062 of record JAYZVT010000251.1, on the reverse strand, counting down.
CCGCACAGTGGCGCGATGTTCTTGTCACGTATGCGCGTTGAACCACTGCGCGCCGGAATGATTGCCAGGTTCATCTTAGGCCCGAACGAAGAATGGCGGAGCTGCCGGGGCCTTCGTTGAAGAGGAGGTCAATCACGGAGAGTTGTGGCACAAAGTCTCCGTGAAGCTGTGTATAGCGAGGGTGTTCGAAGCTATGCGTCACTACGCGAATACCGGCGCGATCAAATGCTTCGTTGCGTTCCATGTAATTCTGCGCTCCCGGCGGCGAGACATACGTGTCAGCGCCCAGCCTTCCGCAAATGTCCGCCAGCAGATCGGCCTTGCGGCCACCGGCGCCCAGTGACCCGGCAACGACGCGCGGCGTAGAGATACCGAGTGCATCCGCAAGCCAGCCGATGAGTTCGATTGTGAGGGCCATTAGTTTCTCATGCGATCGTGAGAGGATTGCCCTGAGTGGGGGGAAATAGGCGTCGCGGAACTCTGCTCGCGCGTAGCAGTTGTCGATGGCGCGAATGTGGCTCTCGGGAAAGCCCGCCTCCGCATTGATACGAACGTCGCTTATGAGCTGCTCCCGCAGGCCCTTCTTGAACACCGGCACCGTCAGCATCTGTTCGCCAGTCGGCCCCTTGATACGGTTGCGCTGCTGCCACGACGCGCGTTCGAACTGCACGCAATCCAGCAGGACGAACTGGTCCACGCGATCCATGAGCGCGAAGTAACCCATCCAGGGCAGGTAGGTGGGCTGCATGATCGCAACGCTCGTCATTCGCCGATGGCCATCCCGATTCCGTCGTGGCCATAGTTGTTGCCGTTGTAGAACATGAACGACCGTCCGCTATGGCGGACAACGACCGCATACTCGACCATCTGCGAGTCGAAGCCGGACGCCGACACGCCAAGCCCGGAAGGCTCCGGCTTGCGCGTCCAGTTCACACCGTCGTCTGACTCCGCATATGCGAATTGGTAGGATTGACCCTTGGCGGAGAACCACATCCGGTAAAGACCGCCTTCCCGGACCACATAGGGACGCGCCAGCGCCGTTTCTGCCGGACCATCGAAGCCGATAGCGGTTGTTCCGTCGCGCTCGAAGCGTTTGCCGTCTTTCGATGTTGCTGTCTTGATCAGGTAACGCGGGCTGTCGGGATCGTCCCAGCCGACCCCCGATACATAATAGATGCGGTATCCGCCGCTGTCCGGGATAACAAAGGGGGCCGTGTTGATGAACGGATCGCTCTTGCAGCGTTCCAGGATTGGGGCACGTGACCAGCGCGAGAATGACTGGCCGCCATCCTCGCTGACGGCGAGACCGCCAAAGATGTTCATCCGCGTCGTCGAACCCGGGTTCCAGCCGATATAGTAAAGATGCAACCTGTCCCCTACGTGCAAGACACAGGACGGGGTGACACCATTGTCGTCGAAACAGCCGAGTTCACCCGGCGACAGCACCGGCTCTTCGGCCAAATCCACGATGGCGCCGTCCTTGGCAAGGTCGAGCACGGCCCAGCCCACATGGGACCGGTTCTTGTTATCACGGCCAGAGAAATAGAGCCGGCATAGGGAGCCTGAGAGCACCTGCGGAGTTGGCACCATGCAATGCGTCTGCCACCACCACAGTTTTGGTTGCGGCTCAACGACAAGGCCTGCGCGGCGCCACTTCAGGCCGCCGCTCACAGCTTGCTCACTAAGGCTGGGTTGCGGAGTCAAACTACTGGATCACCAGATAGGACCGGTCGGTCATGAAGCGCGACTTGTGCAGCGTGTAGCGCCGGTCCGCGAACAGCTCCTTGAAAGCCACGGTTTCGCCGGGATAGTCGCGTGAGTTCAACTCGTCCAGCATCACTACGCTGCCCGGAACGAGGCACGGCATAATGGCCTTAAGGCAGGCCTTTGTCGGCTCATAGAGGGCCATGTCGAAATAGGCGAGCGCAACAATCGTCTCGGGATGAGCCTTGAAGTATTTCGGCGCGGTCTTCGCCGCATCACCCTCCACGACCTCGCACTTGCGGACGTTGCGCAGTACATTGTTCTTCTCGTGATAGGTCAGCAGGCTCTCCAGATACGG